>NZ_PDHT01000099.1:0-2493 GCF_002917135.1 Methylobacterium sp. V23 | reverse complement strand
CCGAACTCACGATTATCGTCGCCAGGGTACGACCGACCTGTTCGCCGCCCTCGACATCCAGGCTTACGCCGCCAGCCGGCGCACACGTCGCCATTGATGCCGCCAAAGCTCGAAATGAGATCCCGATCGGGGTGCCCGACCTTCGCCGTCGGCGGCTGAGCGTTCTCAACACCCGTGCCGAGCACGATCGTCTGATCGCGATCCTGTCCAATCTCGGTCAGCGGGTGACCTGCGGCATCGAGGCGACCGGCGCCAACTACCATCGTCCGATCGCCTGGCGCTTGCTCCAGGCCGGCTTTTTCGTGCGCCTGATCTGGTCCGTAACGCTCGCTTGCACCCGCGAGGCGCTGCACAACGGCTGGGACAAGAACGACCCCAAGGATGCGCAGGCCATGCTTCACATGATCCGCATCGGTGCGACGCAGGTCTATGAGGATCCGCTCGCCGCCGGGATCAACGACGTCTAGGAACTCTCCAAGACGCATGATGCCGTCTCGAAAGCCAAGACCGAGGTACTGCACCGGATCCTGACCCACGACCTGCCGCTCTACGTTCCGGGAGGTCGCCCGCTTCCGGCACAACAGCCGCTCGGACTACTTCTTCGTCTTCCTCGATCGTTTCCCCACGCCTGACAGCACCACGGCGCTGAGGAAGCAAGCGTTCGTCGCCGCTGCCTGGGACGTTGTTGGGCGCAAGGTCGCCAAGGCCCATTTGCTCGGCGACATCTACGAGACGGCCTGCAACTCGATCGACCCGCCGGTGACGTCTGATGCTCCGGCGGTCAGCATGTTCCAGCTCGTCATCGGCGAGGTGCGCGGCCTGATCCAGCAGCGCGCCGCCATCGGGGCCAAGGCCAACGCTCTCCTGACGGACAGCTCGGATTACAAGCTGCTGCGTTGCATTCCCCGCATTCGTGCGATCAACCCCCTGACCATCCTGGCCGAGGCTGGTGATCTGCGCCGCTTCAGTCATCACCGCCAGTTCCTGAAGTTCTGCGGGCTGGATCTGGCCACCCTGCAGTCCGGCACATTCCGCGGCCATACCAGGCTGTCCAAGTATCGCAACGCCCGGCTCCGGCGTACGCTCTGACTGGCTGGACAGGTGGACATCCGGCAGCGGGAGAACAGTGTCAAGCCATCTTCCTCTCACCATATGTAGAGATGGGAAGGCAGGCGAAGTCTCGCCAACCGAG
Source organism: Methylobacterium sp. V23 (assembly GCF_002917135.1). NCBI lineage: Bacteria > Pseudomonadati > Pseudomonadota > Alphaproteobacteria > Hyphomicrobiales > Methylobacteriaceae > Methylobacterium > Methylobacterium sp. V23. The sequence goes on along the minus strand of NZ_PDHT01000099.1, from coordinate 1,301 downwards.
CTCGGTTCCGACGGGGATGGCCGCCACCTCGTAGACGCGTTCGTGGCGCAGCAGTGCCCAGACGATCCGGGCCATTTTGGCTGCCAGCGCCACATCGGCGGTGTTGGCACGCGTCCGGGCCACCAGGCCCCGCAGCAACAGGGCGATCCGCAGATCATATTTGCGAACGTTCGGCATCGCGGCCCGTGCACCCTGGATCAGCATCTTGCGCAGGTACTTGCTGCCGCGCTTGGAGATGCCGACGAGTTTGGGCCGTCCGTGGGTCGTGACCTGCCGCGGCACGAGCCCAAACGACGCCGCCAAATCACGCCCGCGGGCGAAGATGGCCGTCTCACCGATCGCCGCGACCGGCGCCGTGGCATTGAGTTCGCGTGCCAGCGCTCGCGCACATCCACCAGTAGGCTGCGCATGCGTGGCGTGAGGTCAGGGGCGGCGTCTGGATCGAGCATGGAGTCCGGGCGGGCGGCGAGCTCGGCGCGCCCCCTGCGGGAGGCTGTGGCCGCGCTCAAGCAGGATGGCGCGGATCTGATTTATCAAAGCCGTCCGTTCGCCAACGAGTTGGTCCCGTACATTGTGCAGGGTCTGCATGGCGAGCTGCGCCTCTGACTTGAAAGTCACGAAGCGCATAGCCGGACGGCCGGTAGCCTCAGTGATCCCCTCCGCGTCGCGGTCGTTGTTCTCCTGGGCCTTGATGTCGGGGCGCACGTATTTCGGCGGCATCAGCCGGCTGGTAAGGCCTTGAGCAGAGAGCGCCCAGCCCATGTGATGCGCGCCACAGCACGCCTCCATAGCAATGACGCAGGCCGGATGCGTCTCACTGAAGGTAATCACCGTCTCGCGCCGCATCCGCCGTCGCAGGGCGACCCGACCGGTCGCGTCCTGCTCAACAAGACAACAGCTTTTCTTGCCCCAATCGATCCAGAGCAGAGCGATGGCCATCGCTCTGCTTATCCCTCATCTGATTTACACTGCAAACCTGGCAGCGCAGCACGGTGAGGGGCGGGCCATCTATGAGGGTGTACGGAGCTTTCGTTCCCCGACATAGCGCAGCCATAATTGCACGCCATGCACCAATGAAGACTGGCGAAATGAAGTATATATTCCTTATTTGCGAAGAGATGCAATGAATTTTCCTGGCAAAACCCTTACTTTCAGTGACGAATTCAACCGCTCAACCCTTACTAGTGGTGCTAACGCACCCTGGAACACCACCTTCCTCGGCGGCCTGCGCAACCTTGCAACGAATGGCGAGAAGCAGCTCTACCTCGATGATGACGCCACCACCCTGGTCTCGGGTGCCA
>NZ_PDHT01000098.1:0-2586 GCF_002917135.1 Methylobacterium sp. V23 | reverse complement strand
CTTCCATCCGCGAGCTTGGCAGCGTTCGCCTCGCGGATCTTAGCAGCCGCATCGTTGTAGAGGAACGGCAGGAAGGCGTAGCGGCGGCCCCTTGTCACCCGCGAGACGGCGTGCAGGAGCGAGCAGGAGAACACCACGGCACCGCCCGGCGGTGGCTTGAAGCTGCGCGGCCCGTACTCGGGGAAGCTGACCTCGCCGCCCTCGAACGCCGCGTTGAGGTTGATCGAGACCGCAAAGCGGCGGTGGGCGGTTCCAGCTGTGGTGTTGTCGCGATGCGCGCCGAAATGCCCGCCATCCTCGGCTGCGTAGCAGCCCACGAGGTAGCGCTCCATCCGGGTCACCCGGAAGCAGTGCACCTTCTCGATCTCGGGAACGACCCGGCGCAGGATGCGCGCTTGTGTCTGCGCCATCAGCTGTTGGTCGTCGATCGTGTAGTCCTTGCGCACTTTGTGCTTCTGGTCGTGTACACCGACCGTCTTGCCGCCGACATCGCGCATGAAGCCGCTCTGCTCACCGCCATGCGCCTCATACAAGCCGATCAGGTGCTGGCAAAACTCAGGCTCGAACACATCAGGCAGGACGAGCACGGGAGCGTGGACCTCGAACCCGGCAAAGTGGGCAGGCGGGGGCAGCGCGTCGAGGTAGGCGAACAGGGCTGCATGCTCGGAGAGCGGGAATATCTGGAGAATGCGCAGGGTTGGATCTAGCACCATCCAGAACCGCTTGGTCGGCACGTTAGCGCCCGGCTCCACGTTCTTCGGCACGGCGCCATAGAGGCGGCTCACCGCCATGTCGAAGTCCCAGAAGTAGCGCAGGCCAGGCATGCTCGCCCTGACCCGGTTTTGCGCCTCGTCGGCCGGATCGATGCTCACGCCAAAGAAGCAGGCCCGCGCGTCGTCGAAGTGCCCGCGGTTAGCCAGCACGGCGCTGACCGCCGCCTGGCCCTGCGCGTCGCCGGCTGAGCCGAAGAAGCACAGGATGATGTAGCGCCCGGCTGCCGTGTCGAAGGTGTAGAGCGGACTGCTGGTCGAGCGCTGCCGGAACCAGGGGGCAGGATCGCCGGGCAGGAGCTGAGCGAAGGCGGGCGGCAAGCTGGGGTTAGCGTTCATGGAAGACCTGCAGCGGGACGTCAGCCGAACCATTCTACCGGCTCACGGCCACGCTAGCCAGGCGCCTGACCGGGGCCGAGGTGCTGGCGCTCGGGCCGTGCAACTCGGCACGTCGAGCGCCTGCTCGCGTGTGGTGCTCAAGCGTACAGGAAGTCGGCGGCCTTGAGCTGATTGGCGGTGACGTGCTGCAAGAGGATGTCGTGGCCCGCGTCCGAGATCAGCGCAAACCCGCCCGTACCGGTGGACAGGTGGGCCTGCACATCCGCAAAGCTGGTGTAACCAAAGCCACTCAGGTCGATCTTGTCGATGCCGCGCTCGAAGTCGGTGACGAAGTTCTTGCCAGCCCCATCGGCCCGCTTGAACACGAACACGTCGGATCCGGCATCTCCGGTCAGCGTGTCGTTGCCCGGCCCACCCCAAAGCACGTCGTTGCCGATGCCGCCGTTGAGCTTGTCGTGGCCAGCTCCACCGTTGAGCGTATCGTGACCGGCCCCTCCAATCAGCACGTCGTTGCCGGTTCCACCCGTGAGCACGTTGTCGAGGCTGTTGCCGACGCCGTTGAAGGCGCCCGAGCCGGTATAGACCAGGTTCTCGACATTGCCCTTGAGCGTGTAGCTGGCCAGGCTGGTGCGGATCGTGTCGATGCCAGCATTGGCCATCTCGGTGACCACATCACCGACCTGGTCGACGAGGTAGGTGTCGTCGCCCGCTCCGCCGAGCATGGTGTCAGCGCCTGCGCCACCATCCAGTGTGTCGTGGCCCGAACCACCCGTGAGCACATCGTTGCCCGAGGTGCCGGTCAAGAACAGGCCACCCTTCGAGACAGGCTCGACCTTGGTGAGCGCCTCGACCTTGGCGAGCGCTGCCGGCTCGGCAGCAGCCTTCATCAGAACCGCCGGAGGGGCCGCCTTGGCCAGGACGACATCCTGCTCGGTCAGCTGGCCAAGCTTGACGTTCTGCAGGGTGATGGTTTCGTCGCCCAGGCTGAGCACGAGGTTGCCCGCCTTGCTCATCGCCGCATGCGCCTGCACCTCCGCGAAGCTGGTGTAGCCCATCCCGCTCAGATCGAGCTTGTCGCTGCCGATTTGGAAGTCCGAGATGAAGGTGGTGCCGCTGTCGCCGCTGCGGAACACGAACACGTCAGAGCCGGCGTCGCCGGTCAGCGTGTCGTTGCCCGACCCACCCCAGAGCACGTCGTTGCCGATGCCGCCGTTGAGCTTGTCGTGGCCGGCGCCACCGCTGAGCGTGTCGTTGCCCGCCCCGCCGATCAGCACGTCGTTGCCCGACCCACCCGCGATCGCATTGTCCAAGTTGTTGCCCGTGCCGGCGAACTTTCCGGTGCCGGTGAAGATCAGGTTCTCGACGTTGCCCTTCAGCGCGTAGCTGGCCAGGCTGGTGAGCACCGTGTCGATGCCCTCGTTAGCCATCTCGGTGACCACGTCGCCAGCGTTGTCGACCAGGTAGGTGTCGTCACCCG
>NZ_PDHT01000097.1:0-2614 GCF_002917135.1 Methylobacterium sp. V23 | reverse complement strand
CCCGGTATGCAGCGACCTCAGCTAAACTGATGCCACCACACCGCGGGACTGCACAGTCAGACGACGGATCCGACCGGGCGCCTCGGCGAGCACGGCTGGGGCGGTGGTGACGTCGCTGGCATTCCCAGAACCAAAGCGGATCAGCCTTCGGTCCGCGCTTCAGGTCGACGGCCTCGCGCAGAATCAGTCGCAGTCGACACTTGCCTTCGTGCTGCTCGTACACGCGGTCACTGGATGCGATCCAAGGGGCACTGGCTGTCGTCGCTGGGAAGATGCGTGGGCGATAGTCGTCAGTCGTGATCTCGCGCCAGGGCGGCTTCTGATCGGTCACCTTCCACCGATGAACAGCTTGTCCTGCGGGTTCTCTTTCCCAGCCTCGGACGCGAAGCCTTCCAAGTCCGGATTTCGCTGCGGAGAGCCCGGCGGAAGTGCGCTGACGGGACAGTACTTAACGCAGTAGACCTCGGGGTCGAATTGGTTCGAGCAGACGTTCTGCGCCTTTCCATTGATGCAGGCACAGGCGCAATAGGCCATCGCCGGCAGAGGGAACACAGTCAGAGCAACTATGAAGCCCACGACTCCAACCTGGACCATCTTCATCATCAGCTTCTCTCCGGCCGGGCCAGCAGGATCGCGGTGCGCACAGCCGCTCGCTTGTACCTTCCAGTCGCGTGGACGTCTCTGACGACCAGTGCGGCGAAGCGGTTTACGGCTATGGCTTCGCCGAGGTCGAGGAAGTAGCCCTCACCGATCGGGTACGGGCCCACGTCCGGCTTCGCAGCACCGCATCCACCTCGGCGCCGATCTCAACCGAGAGGATGGCCTGCGCCTTCGCGAGTTCGCCGGTCCTCACATTCGAATCAGCCATCAGTCAGGGATAGCACAGACTGTTGGGGCGCCACCTCTTACCGGCTCAATTGGCGGGCGCCTGAGCTGGGTCGTCGACAATTCGCCCCTCGGTTGAGGCGGTCGCTTCTATGCGAACAGGACGGACCTTCGCCTGCCGAGCACTTGGCGAGCAGCCATCACAGATGGAGCTAAGCGCACGATGCGCCTGATGATCGATACGTTGCTCGAAGGCGTTCATTAAAGCGGTGGTTTTGGCGTTCGCCTCTTCCAACGCTGCTTTGGTCTGCGGTACAGCCGGACGACCTTGGCCCCCCTCAACGGCAAGCGGCGGTAGCCGAACGAACAAGGGCTTTGGCCAAGGCTCTGACGCCGACGGCGCAACCATGCAGAGAAGCACCGAAGTAGATAGGATGGTTCGGAGCATGACACTGACCCCCGGCACGGTTCTGCAGCTTTAAGGGTCAACGCTTTCGTGGAGCTTGCGAGTTTTGTATGCATCTTAAGATGCATGACACCAGTTTCGAAGTCCTAGGGGCGGCAGGCTCAGCGAGAAGTGCACTTGGTCAACCAAGTTCGAGATGCTTAGCTCACGCTACACGACACATGTCAGTGAGTTGCCGAGCGCGCATTATTAGGAGGTGAGAGGATAAAAGTGATGAAAAACTCGATGTTTATCCATCTCGAGAATACCGTGATCTCTTCTGATCGACCATACAACGCACCCTCTTGCGAGTAGATCTCCTGCAATGTAGAGAGCTTCTTCTTCGCCTTTCAAGGCAAGATGAATATGGACTGTCGACTTGGCTTCAGAGCTGCCAGCCTCGGAGGCTTCGCTCCATTCAACGGTCCAAGACATCAGGTGCCTCCTAATCTGAACTCAGGATTCCATGGGATTTCTGGTCGCAGCAACAAGCTAATCTCCATAACTTGTCACCTACTTCCCGGCCGGGCCAGCAGGATGGCGTTGCGCACAGCAGCGCGTTTCAGGTGCTCGGTGGCTTCCTTGTTCGCCACGGTCACCTTCGCCCACTCGTGGCTGCTCACGGCCTCGGCGAGGTCGATCCGGTAGCCATCGCCAAACATAAGCGCCGTGGTGGTCGGATCAGCCATAAAGGCATCGACCGCGGCAACGACATCCGCCTCAAGGATGGAATTCGCCTTGAAGAGCTCGCCGGCGGTGGGGTTCTCAGCCATGCGGCAGAGATAGCACGCAGCGGGCCACCGTCACCGGCCGAACAACCACAGCGGCACTGCGCTGCTGGGGAGACCCGGCTTGTCCCGATAGAAGGCCATGTTCCCGAAGCGCATATGCTTGTCGGTGATCGCGGACACGCGCTCAGCGCTGAGCATCATGGCCCCGCAGAAGTCCGGTCGAATTGTTCCGACCTCGGGGTGTACGCCGAAAAGCTCAAGTGTCGTCCAGTTGAGGCCCGCCGCCTCGTCGGCCCAGCGATCCAGGAACTCGACGCAGGCCTCGTGTGCGCCGCCCCAGGACTGCACCGTGAAGCCTGGGCACGGGACGACGCTGGGCCGGAGGTCGAGGAAGGCTTTGCGCCAGATTTCAGGTTCGGCGGGGACGAGCTTGGGCTTCGGTGAGGCTGACATGGGGTCCGGCGCTTGCTGCGGGCCGGACGGAATGGAGCATCGAGATGCAGGTGCCTAGGGTGTGAACCGAACCAAGGCGTTGCGAGCGTTATCGTTTTGTGATTCAGAGCCGCCGTTTGCAGCATGGAGGCGGCGATGGCAGATCTGTTTTGGCTTTCCG
>NZ_PDHT01000096.1:0-2666 GCF_002917135.1 Methylobacterium sp. V23 | reverse complement strand
GGAGAGGAGCAGGTTTTGGACCACGGGCCATCGGTCACCTCCGTGCGGACATCCCGACACGTAGGAGCTTGCGCGAAATCTGCAACTGAACTCCTAACTCAGACCACTAGGACGAGGTGCGGCAGTAGACGAGTTGCGGCAGCACTTGCAGCTCCTCGTGGGGGCCTATAACTACGGCCGACGGCTCAAGACCCTGTACGGCCTAACGCCCTGCGAGTTGATGTGCCAGACCTCGAGGGAAACAGCCCAAACACTTCAGGCTCGATTCCTCACACCACATGCAGGGACCGAACATATGGACCCATGTGGACCTTGACCGTTCGGCAGCAGCTAGGCCGTGCGAGCCTGCTCTATGAGACAGACTTAACAGATCTGGAATGCACTGTGGTCAGGCCACTGATGCTAGGGCCGCGCGCGTGTGGTACCCCGCCGTTCTATAAAGTCTGGACAATCCTTAACACCATCTTCTAAACGCGCGCAGGATCATCACATAGCGCCTGATCCCCTTGGTATTTTGATCCCGCGATGTACCGCTACGCGGCCTAACTTTAAGATGCGGCATTCCGAGCTTGAAGCAGCAATAACGGTTTAATCACGGCCGACCGGCTATTGAAGAGGAAAACTCTCGCCAAACCTGCACTTTCTGGTTATAAAAATTTTTCTCATGCTCTCTTCGCAATTGAGTTTTTATCTTGACCTCAAATAATAATGTATTACTATTTACTGAGAAATGATCAATATGATGAAATCTATCCGCTCAACTTTTTTGCTGATACAAAATTAGACTACGAAAAATACACACTCTGCCATTCAGAAACCTGTCAGCAAAATACCAATACTCTAAATTATCACTTATAAGGGATCAAATCTAGAACCTAGCGCAGCAGATCGTGGTCCCAGCCAACGAAGATGGCAGTACAAGGATGGATAGTATGACAAGTATTACTGAAAAATGCGCAGCGATTGGCGGTGTTCGCGTAAATGCACTTTCTCGTAAGCAATGGGCTGATTGTATGCTGAGGGATTGCCTTGATCGTAAGGGTAATGCAAAAAAACCTATTTTCGTGACCTCGTTAAATGGGCATGTTTTATCAAAATATCACTCAAGCGGCACATTCAGAGAACACATCAATCAGGCGGACGGTATTGACGCTGACGGAATGCCTATTGTTATAGCCTCAAAGTTATTCGGTCAAACGCCTCTACCAGAACGTGTTGCTACCACTGATTTCTTCCATGACGCTTCAACGGTCGCTGCGCAGCACAGCCTGAAATTTTTCATGCTCGGCGGCACGGCCGAAGCAAACAAAGAAGCAATGCGGCGAATTCGCCTTTCTTATCCATCTTTGGAAATCACTGGACATCATGGATACATCGACTCCACAAATATTGAAGATGTACGAGAATTGATAAAAAATTACCAGCCCGATGTTCTCTGGGTCGGCATGGGTGTTCCGTTGGAGCATAAATTCGTTGCAGAAAATATTCACCACTTCGATGGCATAGGGTGGATAAAGACTTGCGGTGGTCTTATAGACTTCCTCGCTGGCAATAAGAGACGTGCCCCAAGATTTTTACAGAATATTGGATTGGAGTGGGCTTACAGGCTTGCATTAGAGCCCAGAAGACTGTTTTGGCGGTACGCCGTGACCAATTTTCATGCTATATTTATAGTTCTAGTACACGCGCTTCCTTGGCGTAGAACAACAATGACGTAGCCTGAGGCACGGCTGGCGCGGCCCTGAAGCAGGTCTAAAATCTGGAGTCTTGCCTATCCAGAAAGTGTAGGAGTAATGCGCAGCAATGCAATCTGCGGAAAGCATGCGTTCTTTATTGAAGCAATTAATCGGAGGTGCAAGACTCTGCCGCAGCTCGACCTCATACGGTCAAGTGCATGAGCAAATGGCGCACGCTTAGTGCTACTGTGTCACAAAGTGATGTCTGCAGCAGGGACATTGTTGCTGGGTTTGCGTGAGTGCCCGTGCCAGCCTCAAGCGCAAGGTCGCGATGGAGTCAGGCACGTGTCGCTCGGGCCGGATCGGGGGCACCGCGGGGTCTGTGACCGAGGGAGAGGGCAAGCGCTTGCCGTTCGGTGATCTCCGGTTCTGAGGGGGGAAAGCGGCCCCGCTCGGAGACCAGGAACCCGTAGGCGGCGACGCATAGGCTGGCGTGATGATGGAAGCCGCGCCAGCTTCGCCCCTCGTAGTGGCCGAGCCCAATCTCCTGTTTGAGCTCCTGGTAATCCCGCTCGATGCGCCAGCGCAGCTTCGTCTGACTGACCAACTCCCCCAGGGGCGTCTCTGGCGGCAGGGTCGAGAGCCAGTACTGGGTTGGCGCACCCTGGCCCTCCGGCCATTCGATCAGGAACCCCTCCTCGGGACGTGGCTCGTGTCGCAATTCATCCCGATGGGCCGGACGGGCCCGCACGGCCGCAAAGCGCGAGGTCAGAACACCGTTCGTGCCAACGCGCCATGTGACGCGCTGCCAGGCGATCTCCGGCAGAGATCGCCTGGCAGCTTCTCTGCCGCGAGTGGCTTTTGCTCAGGGCTCCGTCGTACCCGGGTGGGTGGGCGCCCGCGTCCGCTCCAAGGTTTGGGCGGCAGCGGTGCGGATCCTGGGGCCCGCAGGCTCGTCGAGGACTGAACACCCAGACTGTAGCGCAAGCC
>NZ_PDHT01000095.1:0-2707 GCF_002917135.1 Methylobacterium sp. V23 | reverse complement strand
CGCCCGAGCGTGATCCCCGGTTTCGGGCTCGCCTTCGGCTACACCCTGACCTGCCTCGGCCTGATCGTGCTGCTGCCGCTGGCCGCCCTGGTGACGCGCGCCTCGGGCCTCGGCCTCGCGGGGATCTGGGAGGTCGCCACCGATCCGCGGGTCGCCAGCGCCCTGCGCGTCAGCTTCGGCGTCTCCCTGGTGGCGGCGCTGACCGCCTCGGTGTTCGGCTTCCTCATTGCCTGGGTGCTGACGCGCTACCGCTTTCCCGGCCGCAAGATCGTCGATGCGGTGGTGGACCTACCCTTCGCGCTCCCCACCGCCGTGGCCGGCATCGCGCTGGCCGCCCTCTACGCCCCCAACGGCCTCGTGGGCGCGCAGCTGGCGCGGATCGGCATCGAGGCCGCCTACACACCCGTGGGCATCTACATCGCCATGGTGTTCATCGGCCTGCCCTTCGCGGTGCGCACCGTGCAGCCGCTGATCGCCGAGATCGACAAGGAGATCGAGGAGGCCTCCGCCACCCTCGGGGCGGGACGCGTCCACACCCTGGTGCGGGTGGTGCTGCCGCCGCTGATCCCCGCGGTGCTCACCGGCTTCGCCCTCGCCTTCGCCCGCGGGATCGGCGAGTACGGCTCGATCATCTTCATCGCCGGCAACCTGCCCTACGTCTCCGAGATCGCGCCGCTCCTCATCGTCATCAAGCTGTCCGAGTACGATTACGGCGGTGCCTGCGCCATCGCCACGCTCATGCTCGGCATCTCGTTCCTCACCCTGCTCGCCATCAACCTGATCCAGGCCTGGAGCCGGCGGAGATTCGGCTATGTCTGAGACCTTCGCCCCCGCCGCCCTGGCCGAGGCCCGCCCGGCCAGCGTCGTCACGGAAGGCCGCTGGATCCGCTGGCTGCTGATCGGGATCGCGATCCTGTTCCTGGCGCTGTTCCTGGTGCTGCCGCTGCTCACCGTGTTCGCCCAGGCCTTCGCCAAGGGCTTTGCCGCCTACCTCGCCGCCTTCACGGAGGCCGATGCCCACGCGGCGATCCGGCTGACCCTGCTGACGGCCGCCATCGCAGTGCCCTTCAACCTGGTCTTCGGCATCATGGCCTCCTGGGCCATCGCCAAGTTCGAGTTCTGGGGCAAGAACCTGCTCGTCACCCTGATCGACCTGCCGTTCTCGGTCTCGCCGGTGGTCTCGGGCCTGATCTACGTGCTGGTCTTCGGGGCGCAGGGGCTGCTCGGCCCCTGGCTGCTGGCCCACGACATCCAGGTCATCTTCGCGGTGCCCGGCATCGTGCTGGCGACCATCTTCGTCACCTTCCCGTTCGTCGCCCGCCAGCTCATCCCGCTGATGCAGGAGCAGGGCACGGCGGAGGAGGAGGCGGCGCTGACCCTCGGGGCGTCCGGCTGGCACGCCTTCCGGACGGTGACGCTGCCCAACATCCGCTGGGGCCTCCTCTACAGCGTGCTCCTCTGCAATGCCCGCGCGATGGGCGAGTTCGGCGCGGTCTCGGTGGTCTCAGGCCACATCCGGGGCCTCACCAACACGCTGCCGCTCCACGTGGAGATTCTCTACAATGAGTACAACTTCGTTGCCGCTTTCGCCGTCGCCTCCCTCCTGGCCGGCCTCGCCCTCGTCACCCTCTGCGTCAAATCCCTCCTCGAATGGCGCTACGCCGACGAGATCGCCGCGGGTGCCCGGGGCCACTGAGCGGATGGGCGGCTCCACCGCCATCCGCGTCGAGGCGCTGTCGAAGACCTTCGACACGGCCTCGGTGCTGCACGACTTCTCCCTCGACGTGCGGGCGGGCGAATTGCTGGCGCTGCTCGGCCCGTCGGGCTCGGGCAAGACCACGCTGCTGCGCATCATCGCCGGCCTCGATTTCCCCGATGCGGGCCGCATCGTGTTCGGGGCCGAGGATGCGACCCGGCTCCCCGTGCAGCAGCGCGCGGTGGGCTTCGTGTTCCAGCACTACGCCCTGTTCAAGCACATGAGCGTGGCCGAGAACATCGCCTACGGGCTCAACGCCCGGAAACGCTCCGAGCGCCCGGCCAAGGCCGAGATCAGGCGCCGGGTCGGCGATCTCCTCGACCTCATCAAGCTCTCCGGCTTCGCCGACCGCTATCCGAGTCAGCTCTCGGGCGGCCAGCGCCAGCGCATCGCGCTGGCCCGGGCGCTCGCGGTGGAGCCCCGGGTCCTGCTGCTCGACGAGCCCTTCGGCGCCCTCGACGCCCAGGTGCGCAAGGATCTGCGCCGCTGGCTGCGCGAGATCCACGACCGCACCGGCCAGACCACGATCTTCGTCACCCACGACCAGGACGAGGCCCTGGAGCTCTCCGACCGGGTCGCGGTGCTGGACAAGGGGCGCCTGCAGCAGGTCGGCACCCCGGACGAGGTGCAGGAGGCGCCGGTCTCCGCCACCGTGCTGAAGTTCCTCGGCGACACCATCGAGGTCGAGGCGATCGCGCAGGGCGGCGAGGTCCGCGTCGACGGCCGCCTGACCCCCGTGCGGGCCCCCGAGGGGCTCGTCGGTCCGGTCAAGCTCTATGCCCGCCCCTGGCAGCTCCAGTTCGCGGAGGGCGACCAGGCCCATCTCCAGGGCGTCGTGCGCTCGTCCTACCGGACGCAGGGGCGCCAGCGCATCGAGGTCGACCGGCCCGAGGGCAGGACCGTGGTGGTGGAGGCCGCCGACACCAACCGCTTCGCCGCCGGCAGCCCCGT
>NZ_PDHT01000094.1:0-2729 GCF_002917135.1 Methylobacterium sp. V23 | reverse complement strand
CGGCGCCTCCTCCACCCAGAAGGAATCACAGACACACCTGCTAAGCCAAACTTATGGGTCCAGAGCCTAACATGCTCAGTGAGGGAGGTAGGCTGTCTGTGCAATCCTGTAACCCTCCTTCGTTTCAGATGCGAAGCAACAATCGTATCAGGGCACATGCCACACGCTAAGCAGCTACCCGTTCGAGAAGAGGCTGCGGGACCTTATCTCGGTGCAAGCTCAGAGACTTCGACTCGACGGGGCACTTGTTGGCGGACTGCAAGTGATTGATCCTCACTGGCATCAGATTGGAAGCTAAGCAATATCGCAGCGCAAAGTCCGGCGAGGCTGCCGAATAGAGGGGCGGTCAGAGCCAACCAAACGATGCCGTACCCCCATAGTAGAGTAACTCCGCTCAACGCGCCGATGAAGGCTGCAAAAATGATGCTAAACACGAGATCTCCTACATTCACCTCGGCCTTGGCAGCGGAAGGCAAAATACTTTCGGCTGCACCTTACGTGCATATTAGCTGCACGAAGCAAAATTGAATTTCCAAAGATCAGCAGGGTTGCAGCTAACCCTGTGCGTTGGATGCTTCTGCTCTAGAACAAAACTACCGATTCCTTTTTCCGCCATGCTTCCATCAGAGCGCGCTTGGCGTTTATGTGACCGGCATAGTAGAAGAGGTCTGGCTTCGACCCGGGCGTGCTCAGCTCCGGTTGCCAGCAGACATCAATCGCCCACTTCCAGCCTTACATCAGTCCGGATCCATACGAACGCCCTGACTATCTGCTCCAATTGCTCGGAAGTAAGCTCGTGATCTATCGGAAACCAATTTCTGAAAAACTATATGTTGCAATTCTAACCGAAATCCATTCATTTAGTTCGATAAAGAAAGTCTTAGACGCTATCGCTATGCGGAGAAATAACTAGATCAATTTTAATACAAATCCGTCTCTCATATAAACAAACTTTTGACCGAATAGCGTATCGTGGATGCTGCCCTGCTAATCATCAAAATTTACCGTCCGACCTGGATTGGTACTTATCATAGGTACTGGGAGTAGCGTTGTGAGTGCTAAAACGGTGGCTATCATCGGAGCTGGATTTAGCGGAACAATGACTGCGCTTCACATTTTGCTGAAGACAGACAATTGCCGCATACTCCTTTGTGAGAAAAGCGCGAACTTTGGACCTGGTGTTGCTTACGGAACGGCGCGCTCGGATCACCTTCTAAACGTACGTGCTTCAAATATGAGCGCTTATCCAGATCGGCCCAACCACTTCGTTGAGTGGCTGCAAGCCTCAGACCTTGATCAATCGGCTCAAATGCAATCGACTACAGCTGGAACCTTTGTATCACGTCAGCTCTATGGACGCTATATTTCTACACTTCTTGCTCGAGCCAACGAGTCTCAATCCGGCGTGGGGCGCGTGACGCTGGTGCCAGAAGAAGTTATCAACCTTGTTCCCAATGATGCAGGTTACCGGCTGCTTCTCGCTGGAGGACGCGAGCATCAAGTTGCAGCGGCTATTTTAGCCACGGGAAATGTCTTACCAAACAAGCCGCAAACTGGCCCTTACATAGCAAACCCTTGGTTAAGCCCTTTCGCCGAGAAGCTTGATAGCGATAAGCCCGTCGTCATCATGGGGAGCGGGTTGACTATGGTCGACGTCGCCCTGCAATTGCGAGGATCCGAATTCGTTGGACCATTAATTGCAATATCGCGTCGCGGCCTCTTACCCCGAACCCATTCATCAACCCGCCCTTGGCCGCTTCCACGGCTCACCCCTCAGGAGCAATCTTCTCTTGCTCAACTCCTGCTCCGCATCAGAAAAGAAGTGACTGCTGCGAGAGCAGAAGGCATTTCATGGCACGGCGTAATAGATAGTCTACGTCCTATCACCTCCGGTCTATGGCAGGGCTTACCAGAGGAAGAACAGCGACGCTTTCTACGACATGCCCGGCCGTGGTGGGATGTACATCGGCATCGGACGGCGCCAGCAATCGGCGCAAAATTACAGAATTTGGTCGACAGTGGTGATTTGGTCATCCGAGCAGGTCAGATTACTGAGATCGACATAGACGATGCTCAGGCTGTAGTGCATTACCGCCCTAGATACACTTCAAGAAGCGACACTATTGTTGCACAGCGCATCATAAATGCGACAGGAATGCTTTCGGCTGATAAATCTGAAGACTCTTTGCTGCAGCGTTTAGCTGAGCAAGGGCTTGTCCGCTTCGACCGGCATCGACTTGGGCTGGATCTTACCGCAAAGCTTCAAGCGATAGGGGCTTCAGGACGCGTTACTCCATCATTATGGGCACTCGGCCCCATCGGAAGAGGCGTATTTTGGGAATGTACAGCGGTACCCGACATTCGCAATCAATCCGCTCATGTCGCAGAGCAATTCTCCACGGCAGCATCTGGGTGAACGATCTCTCGCTAGCCTTCTAGCGGGAAGCTAAGAAATATCTCAGTAGCGGCTAAGTGCAAGCATTGACAGTTAAAGCGATGAAGCAGATGGCCGATTTGCTGACACTCTGGGACATGGCTAGGCTTGTCATGCTGCTGTCAAACCATCAGCACAGTGTCCTGACAAAGTGATGCGCTCGTCCTATGGACGCCAGCCGGCTCTTCGTCGGTTGAAGACGATTGACCATTGCGCCGGCTTTACTAGGCTCGGGACTCATAACCAGTAGCTGACGGTAGCAGCGATGCAGACGGCAGCCAGGTAGTTGGTGGCC
>NZ_PDHT01000093.1:0-2830 GCF_002917135.1 Methylobacterium sp. V23 | reverse complement strand
ATCGGTGCCGCCCTGGACGAATCCTTGAGCGGGCGGGTCTTCGACATCGTGGTGCGTGCCCCCCTGAAGGGGGCCGCTCCCGGCGACGGCCTCCTGCCCCTGCGCGACCTCGACCAGCTGCGCGCCTTCCTCGGCGGCTCGGGCCCCTCCGCCTTCTTCGATCTTCCCTGGATGCCGATCTATCTCCTGATCTGCTTCCTGTTCCATCCCCTGATCGGCGTCGCCGCCCTGGTTGGTGCTGCCGTGCTCGCGACCTTTGGCCTCCTCACCGACCGGGCGACCCGGCAGCCGGCCCAGACCGCCACCGCCCACGGCCTGCGCCGCAACGGCCTGGCCGAGGCCGGCCGCCGCAACGCCGAGGTGCTGGCCGCCATGGGCATGCAGGGGCGCTTCGCCACTCGCTGGGCCCTGGCCAACCGCGACTACATGCAGTCGCAGCAGCGCGCCTCCGACATCGCCGGCGGCTACGGCGCCGGGTCCAAGGTGTTCCGCACCGCTCTCCAGTCCGGCACCTTGGCGCTGGGCGCCTTCCTCGTGATCAACGGACAGGCCAGTAGCGGCGTCATCATCGCCTCCTCGATCCTGGTGGCCCGGGCCCTGGCCCCGGCCGAGCTCGCCATCGCCAACTGGAAGGGCTTCGTCCAGGCGCGCCAGTCCTGGGCCCGCCTGTCCGATCTCTTCGCTCGCATGCCCGCCGGCGCGCAGCTGCACGCGCTGCCGGCCCCCTCCCGTGCGCTTCAGGTCGAGAGCATCAGCGTCGCCCCGCCCGGAACCCCCCGCCTCGTGGTCCAGGACATCAGCTTCGCCCTCCAGGCCGGACAGGGCCTCGGCGTGATCGGCCCCTCGGCCTCGGGCAAGTCGAGCCTGGTGCGCGCCCTCGTCGGGGTCTGGCCGGCCGTGCGCGGAAAGGTGCGCCTCGACGGCGCCGCCCTCGACCAGTGGTCGACCGACGATCTCGGCCCCCATATCGGCTTTCTGCCCCAGGAGGTGGAGCTGTTCGCCGGCACGGTGGCGGAGAACATCGCCCGCTTCGATCCGCAGGCCCCCTCCGAGGCGGTGATCGCCGCCGCCCGCGCGGCCGGCGTGCACGAGCTGATCCTGCGCCTGTCGGAGGGCTACGACACCCGCATCGGCGAGGGCGGTGCCGGCCTGTCCGCCGGCCAGCGCCAGCGCGTCGGCCTGGCCCGGGCCCTCTACGGCAACCCCTTCCTGGTCATCCTCGACGAGCCCAACGCCAATCTCGACGCCGAGGGCGAGAACGCCCTGACCCAGGCGATCATCGGAGTCCGCCGCCGCGGCGGCGTCTGCATCGTCATCGCCCACCGGCCGTCGGCGCTGGGCGCGGTCGACCTCATCCTGATGATGGCGGAGGGCCGGGCCCAGGCCTTCGGACCGAAGGACGAGGTCCTCAAGCGCGTGCTGCGCCCGGCCTCGGTCCCCGTGGAGGCCCGCCCCGTGGACACGCAGGCCGCCCCCGGCGCCCTGCAGGAGAGTGCCTGATGTCCGTCGCCCTCAGCCCCATCGACATGCATCCCGCCCTCACGGCCCCGCGTCCCGCCGCGCAGGGCTCGATCCGCCGCCACCTCGCCCTCGGCGTCGCCCTGGGGGCGGTGCTGGTGGTGGGCGTGGGCGGCTGGGCGACCTTCACCCAGATCTCCGGCGCCGTGATCGCGCCGGGTCAGCTCGTGGTCGAATCCGACGTGAAGAAGGTGCAGCACCCCACCGGCGGTGTCGTCGGCGAGCTGCGGGTGCGCGACGGCATGCACGTCAAGGCCGGCGATATCCTGATCCGTCTCGACGAGACCCAGACCCGGGCCAACCTCGACATCATCCTAAAGGCCCTGGACGAGCTCTCCGCCCGTCGCGCCCGCGACGAGGCCGAGCGCGACGGCGCCGCCGCCATCACCTTCCCGCCCGAGTTGCTGGCCCGCAAGGACAGCGACCCCTCAGTGGCTCACCTGATCGAGGGCGAGACCCGGCTGTTCAAGTCCCGCGTGGCCGGCCGCGAGGGCCAGAAGGCGCAGCTGCGCGAGCGCGTCCAGCAGCTGCGCGAGGAGATCAAGGGCCTGACGGAGCAGGTCGCGGCCAAAGCCCGCGAGGTCGGCTTCATCACCGGCGAGTTGCAGGGCGTGCGGGAGCTCTACGCCAAGAACCTGGTGCCGCTCGCCCGGGTCAACGCCCTGGAGCGCGACGCCGCGCGCCTCGATGGCGAGCGCGGCCAGCTCCTCGCCTCGACGGCCTCGGCCCGGGGCAAGATCGCCGAGACCGAGCTGCAGATCCTTCAGATCGACGGCGACATGCGCACTGAGACCGGCAAGGATCTCGCCGAGATCCGGGGCAAGTGGTCGGAATACGTCGAGAAGCGCGTCGCCGCCGAGGACCAGCTCAAGCGCGTCGACATGCGCGCGCCGCAATCGGGCACCGTGCACCAGATGACGGTGCACACGATCGGCGGCCTGGTGACGCCCTCCGAGCCCGCCATGCTGATCGTACCGGAGGCGGACCAGCTCGCGGTGGAGGTGAAGATCCAGCCGCAGGACATCGACAACGTCCGCCTCGACCAGGCCGCCGTGCTGCGCTTCTCGGCCTTCAACCAGCGCACGACGCCGGAGATCGACGGGGTGGTGTCCCGGGTCTCGGCCGACGTCACCTCCGATCCGAAGACCGGGATGAGCTACTACACCGCCCGCATCCGGGTGCCGGAGGACCAGAAGGAGCGCCTCGGCACCGCCCGCCTCGTCCCGGGCATGCCGGTCGAGACCTTCATGCAGCTCGGCAACCGCTCGGTGCTCAGCTACCTCACCAAGCCGCTCACCGACCAGATCGCCAA
>NZ_PDHT01000092.1:0-3052 GCF_002917135.1 Methylobacterium sp. V23 | reverse complement strand
TACTGTGTCTCAAGACACGGGAGAGTCGGTCGCCGCCAGACCTGCACAGAACAAGAGTCCCTCAAACGATCGTCACCTTCGAAAGGCCGCCCTCCGGGGTGGCCTTTCTGCGTTTCTGAGCATCGGTCGGTCTCGACGTCCGTTGGACCATGCTCCTGCGGACAGGGGTGCGGAGGCTTGACTGGCGTCCGCAAGGTCCAGATTAGATCTGCGGAAAGGCAGCTTTTCGGACAGGGCCCCTGCGGACCCTTCACCTAGCGCAGGCGGCGACCGTCTTTCGGGATGGCAGAGAGATCGAAGGCGTAGCCCTTGGCCGCCAGGGCCTCGAGGACCAGGTACTTCACGGTCACCCGGCGATCGAGGGCCTCCTGCCGCAGGGCCGTCCAGACGGGATCCGGCACCTCGACCTTCAGGACCGTCGCCTTGGTCTTTCGCCTCGCGGCAGCCCGGGTCTTCGGTGTCGTGACTGGGCTGGCCTTGGTGACCTCGGCTGGCCGGGGCGCCTCCGGAATCCTCGGGGCGGCCGGCGGCTCCTGGGGGGCGTTCGAGGCCCGGGTGAAGCCGAGGTCGCTCGTCGCGGCTGCCAGCAGCCGGGCATCCTCCGGACTCGTATGCGGCCGTGGGCGGGGTGAGGGCAGGAACGGAGGCTTGTTCATCGTCCGGCTCCCTGTTGCTCGGCCAGCTCCTCCTGCTTGGCTAGGATGGCGAGGAGTTCGTTCAGGACACCCCCCACCTCGGCGGCAGCCTTCGGGTCTCCGCCCGGCCCGGCCGGCGTCGACCCCGTGAAATGCATGGATTGGTACGCGGCCCGCTGGATCACCTCGGTCCGCAGCAGCGGGATGCCGGCGCCCTGGATCTCCTCCCGGGCATGCTGGGCGACGCGGCTCTGCAGGGGCGACATCTGGGTCAGGACCACCCGCGCGGGGATCGATCGGCGCAGCATGCGCTGGGCCCGCTGCACCACCTCGTAGGTTCGGAACACCTCCTGCAGGTCCATACCCGAGATCTTGGTGGGGATCAGCACGAGGTCCGACTCGGCGATCGCGTAGGTGACGGCTTGCGAGGCGGCGCCCTCGAGATCCACCAGGACGATCCCGTACTGTGTCGCCGCCTCCGCAATGCGGTCGAGGATGACGGTCTCCGTCACGCCCGAGATGACCGCGACGGTGGAGTCCGCCCCCGCCCGCTCACGCCAGGCGCCCACATGCCCGTTCGGGTCGGCATCGACGATGGCCACGCTTCCCCCCTGGCGCGCGAAGGCATCCGCCAGGCAGATCACGAGCGTCGTCTTCCCGACTCCGCCCTTCGTAGAGCAGACGCTGATGACCGCCATCGAACAGGCTCCCCGGGCCTCCTGGACCCCAAACATCCAGGACGCATCGTCCCAAGAGCCCTATTGCCCTAGCGCCCAAATTCCCAAGAACCCGTAAACCCAATTGGGTTCTTGGGCAAAAGCCCATTTGCCCATCTTAGAGATATTTGCATGACTTTTTAGGGACTTACGATTGGATGAGAGGTTCCGCTCTGTCGGGCAGATCATCTGCCGGACCCGTGACGCTATCCGGTTCGCCGAGGGAAATGCCCTGTCTCGGATCGGACGCATCGGAGGAATGAACGGGCGCATCGGTCCCGGCAGGGGCCACGGATCGGGCACGGCTGCGGAGCGGCGCAAGTCCCTGGTTTGACAGGAGTACCCCTCGCATGCCGAATGCGCGGTCTTCGGTCCTTGCTTGACCGGGGATTCGATCAAGGAACCACCGCCCGCCGCAGTAGGACCCTGAAACGACAACGGCCCCCCGGTCGCCAAACCGGAGGGCCGTCAAATCGGCAGTGTACTGAAAAAGACTGGAATGTCCTCAGTACATCATAGCTCCACTCAGGAGTCAATCGAGAATGTGCATTCTCGAGGCGATGTCGCTCAGCCCGATGCGGTCCCAACCCAGGGACCATCATGTCGTTCGACCACCTACTCAGTCTCGTTAACCATGTTCCCCTGGCCGCCCTGGACGCCCTGAGCCGCGATCTGTGGCGTGCGGCCGGGGAGGGCGCCCTGACGGAAGCCCAGGCCCAGGCCCTCGCCGAAGCCATCCACGGCCGCCGCAGACCGCGCGCCCAGGCCTCCGCCGTTTCCCTCGGAGGCCTTGCCGTCTTCTCCTCCCGGAAGCCCCCCGAAGCGGCCGCGGAGGCCCCGGAAGTGTCCTCCGGCCAGAGCCCGGGCCAGGATCCACGCCCCTGGTCCTATTTCCCACCCAAGCGCCCCCAGCGCTCGCCCGACCGGGCCCGCTCGCTGGAACGCCGGCGGACCCTGGCAGCCTCCGGGCCCCTGCCGCCGAAGCTCGCTTGCCGCTTCACAACGGGGGAACTGGCCGTCCTCAAGATCGTGGCCGACTCGTTCGTCGCCGGACGCCAGTGCACGCTCTCGATCCCCGAGATCGCCGCCCGGGCCGGGGTGGGCCAGACCAAGGCGCGCCTGGCCCTGCGGATCGCCCAGAACCTCGGCGTGGTGTCCATCACGGAACGACGGGTTCAGTACCGTCCCAATCGCACCAACGTGGTTCGGATCGTCTCCCCGAGCTGGTTGGCCTGGCTGGCGCGGTGGACTGCCCCGAGCACGGCTGTCCGGGCCTCCGCTGCCGAGCCTGCAGCGCTTCAGGATAGGGGATACTCCAGTCTTCAGACCACGGGTGTCGTGGGAGGGGGGGAGGGTTCACTTTTGAGAAGCCCACGGAATCAAGGGTTTACGAGAAAAGGAGTGAAGAGCCGCACAACCTGGGGATGAAACTCCGATCGAGTGGAGCTTCGGTGGCCTGTCCCACCTCGGGATTAGGGCCGTACCCCCCCGAAAAGCGCGCGCAACGCCAGGGTGAGCACGTGTTGAGGTCACGCGATCGGGGCAGGATTCCCAGCCTCGTCGGAGCGCGACCTCGACAGGGGCGCACACCCGTCGCTGCGTCCGAGAGAGAACCAAACTGCGACATGTGCGTTTTCCCCGCCTCTGGCGGTTGACGGGTTAGGGTGAGATCCGTATACCCCGGTTCATCGGCGGGCGGCC
>NZ_PDHT01000091.1:0-3570 GCF_002917135.1 Methylobacterium sp. V23 | reverse complement strand
CGCGGACGGAGACCTGTTGCCTAGCCAGCCGTCCTTCCTCGCTACGTAGGACGTTGTCGGTCAGGATGGTGTGCAGGCGGTAAGGACAGGGCCGATGCGCGCCCTAGCACCCGCGAGCTCCACTTCAATGCCGGTGCAGGGCGCAGGCTCGCGACGCGCCGATACCTCTGTTTTGTCACTCATCGGCTGGCGCGGTTCGAGCGTAAGCAGGGCAGGCACAAACCGCACCCCATCCTCCAGACTGCACGACACGAGCGCGCAACGCGCTTGCCGGCGCCACGTGAACAGCTGTGAGGCGCTCAGGCCACGCCGTAGCGCAACAGCGCGGATCGACACGCGTGTCGCCTCATTCTCGGAAACGATGGCTGCCTTCTCATCCGCTGACCAGCTTCGCCGCCTACCGGCCCCGGTAAATAGCTCCAGTCGCCGAAACGGTTCCAACATAGCTATACGCCCTGAGATCGACAGGGGACGGAGGCTCAAATCCGCGCCAAATGTCCCGCGTCACAGCGTCAGCCAAAAGGGGCTGTCGAAACGCCGCTTACGCTGAAGCGGGCCAAGGCGGGACCGCGAAGGCAGACGAAACAAGGGCCAAGGTCCAGAATCGCCGTACCGATGTTCAGGTACAAGGCGCACGTCTCGCTCGACCGCAAGCACGGGTTCGTCCGTCGCTGCGCCGTCATCAGCGCGACCGCCCATGACGGGGCGCAACGGGCAAACGTCCGCGGCGCGGCCAACACGAGAGGGACCTATGGGTCGACATAGCCTACCGCTCGAAGACCAACGAAGCTCATCTCGCCAAGCATGGCCGACGCTCGAAGATCCACTTCCGCCGGCAGCCTGGCCGCGACCTGACGCTGTCGCAGCATAAGGCTAACGGCACCCGCTCCAAGGTCTAATCGGCCGTCGAGACGATCTTTGCCGATCAGAGGCACCGCTTCGGCCTGTTCACACCGACCATAAGTCTAGCCCAAGCCCGCACCAAGAGTGGGCTCGCCAGCCCCGCCTACAGCCTCGAGCGCCTCCTCTGAGTCGAAGTCCAACCGGTGGCGGCTTGGGGCAACCTCGGGATAGGCTCCTAAGCCGGTTTACGACCACTGCCAGAACCCCAGTCCAATCACGCCAGATCTGCAAGCAGCGTTAAATCGATGGCCAACTTCCCTCGATTGCGCGGTTCTTCGAGGTGTCCGCTTGCTCGCGTGTGATCTATCAAATATGTCGAGGCGGGAAAGATTTCTTGGCACAGATTCAGAACGTGGTTCTGGTATTTGGAAGGATATTTTGGAATGAGAAACGACTTACGGGAAATTCTCAGCTACGCTCGTCTTGAGCAACTGCCGCGATACGCTGCTCGTGTTTTATCTCAGTCAACTGCTCGCAGGGAAGATTATTTCCCCGATGTAGCGCCGGCTGATGTGAAAAGAATGTCTGAAATTGCGATGAGCCTGCGGGGCACTTCCTATACTCCTGCTATCTTTATTCATGGTGTTCTTCCGCGCTCAGGTACAAATTTCCTAGCTGACGCGCTCTCCTTACATCCCGACGTTGTCCCCTATCCACAGCGTCTGTGGGAGTTTCCGCTGCTTTCGGTTGCAAAAAGTACTGCGGCATTACAGCGCGAATTCCAATTCATGTTTCCTCCCAATAAAGAAGTAATGCACCGTTACGAATTTCTTTCCTATTTAGCCTCGGGGTGGCTCAAATGTATGCAGGATGCTGCAGGCGGCAAGCGCTTATTATTCAAAGATCCACATGTTCACAACTTGGGGCTGTTTAGATATCTCTTTCCCAATGACATGCTTGCTTTGTGCTTGCGAGACGGCCGTGATGTTGCTGAGTCTAGCCAAAAAACGTTTGGTGACTGGCTACGGCGCAAAACATTGAAGCAGATTAGCAATGAGTGGAAATTTGGCTGCGAAGCAATTTTGGAGATAACCGAAGGTGAGCAGCAGCATACAAATGCAATGGTTGTTCGTTATGAAGAGCTGGTGCTTCGGCCAGATCAGACGATTACAAAATTATTAAATCATTTCGGTCTAGAATTGGATAAATATGATTTCGACCAACTGGCAAAATTGCCTGTGAGAGGATCGTCGACTAGTCAATCCGCTGATGCGCAGCGCTGGCAGCCTCATGAAAAAAGCGCGGACTTCCAACCAATAGGGCGCTGGAAAAATTGGAGTAAAAATCGGAAGGATCAATTTAAGAATGCGGCGGGTGAGACGTTAATCCGAGCTGGGTACGAAAATAATTTAGATTGGTAGCACAGTAAGGAGGGGCTTTGAGCTCCGACAAAGCGCTGCATTATGCGATATATCTTGAGGTGAAACGTGCCCCCGGATTGTTTTAGTGTGATGGCTTAAAGGTAGTTAAATGGTTAAGAATGACCCTTTTGAAAGTAAGGCCGCTCCCCTTGCGGCCTTCGACCCGCGGCAAAAACAACTGTCGCCGAAAAAGAAAGCTGTCGCGATATGTATATGCACCTATCTCCGTCCGAAGCAGCTCGACAGACTGCTGAGTTCAATTGAGAAACTCGAATTTAAAATTATCGACGCTCCGCAAATATCAATTATTGTTGTAGACAATGATAAGTTTCAATCAGCTGAAGAGATATGTCGGATGCACGAAGGACGGCTCAAGGGCGGCCTTCACTATGCGGTAGAAATAGAGCGTAACATTGCAAAGTCCCGCAATAGGACCCTGGAATACGCACTTCTGGCGTCGGACCTTGCCGCATTTATTGATGATGACGAATATCCAGAGCCGGGTTGGTTAGAGGGCCTGATGATCTCTCAGCAAAAATTTCAAGCAGACATCGTTATCGGACCAGTTTTACCGAGTTATTCAAGTGGAACTCCTAGGTGGATAATAGAGGGTGAATTTTTCAATCTTCCTCGCTACTCTACAGGAACGACGTTAAGGGACGGAATGACTGGAAACGCGCTCATTTGTTGCGCGATGGTACGCCGACTCGGATTACGCTTCGATATAAAGTTGGGACTTACGGGAGGAGAAGATCAGTTCTTTTTTAGACAAGCATCTAAACTTGGCGCAGTGATCACCTACGCAAACGAGGCTGTAGTTCACGAAGACGTTCCGCTTAGCAGAGCGAACGTTTCATACATAGTGAGGCGGCAGTTCCGTGTTGGTAATACACTCAGTCTAGGTGATTTGGAGCTAGATCGTTCTCTGAGAAGCGTGGTAAGACGCTTAACTAAGTCCGTTCTGCGGGCTAGTCTTGGTTTGGTAAAGCTGCTGCTTGCGTTGCCGATGTTTAGTAAAGTTGGGCTTGTTCGAGGGCTTTGCGATATCGGTCGGGGCCTTGGAATGATCACAGGGCTGGTGGGCTATCGTTTCAAAGAATACAAAAAAATTACTTAGTAGGGTATTGAAGAAGTCGGCCAACGGCGGGCAATGAGGGGATTTCGTCGCCGCGATGGACGCGGATTTTGCCGCGACGCGAGCCGTCGGCCTGGACCTCGGCCGATCCCGAGCCGCAGACCGCATCCCCCTCGTCATGTGCCAATCCAGTCGAACACGATGGCGGCGCGATCGCTCCCGCGGGTGGCT
>NZ_PDHT01000090.1:0-3838 GCF_002917135.1 Methylobacterium sp. V23 | reverse complement strand
GAGGAAAAAACCAGCTATATCAGCGGTTTAAGGGTATCTGGCGGAGACGGAGGGATGAGCCGACACTCACCATTTCCGTTGCGCTATCAGTGACCTCGATCTCGGCCTCTTTGGGTAACACCGTGGGTCTGCCCGTCAAGCTTTGGGCTGGCGCGTCCGCATAGGCCGCAGAGCGTCAGCCGAGGCCGCTGCGCTTTTTTATTGCGGTGGGCAGGGCTGCTGGGGTTACCTGTCCTCGGAGCACGTTGGTGCCCCGGCCCACCCGGTGGGTCGCCTTCCTCAGCGCCTCTCAACCCCTGGCAATTGCCGCCTGGGCCTGACGCTGATGATCCGCGATCCGTTCAATCCGTGCGGTTCGCTTCGATCCTTTCAACGATTGATGTTTAGGAACAAATTCCTTTGACCATCCACATCTTCGATGCCCTGGTGGGCTCGGGCAAGGCCCGTGCCCTTGCCCGGTACAGCCACCACCTCGCTGGCGTGAGCCACAAGGTGCTCTTCGTCCAAGTGACCAAGCACCTGATCGACAAGGCCACCGCCGACGAACTTCAGGCTATGCCATCCGCTGCGTGCTTGAGCGCCGCCTACGGCGGCGACCTTCATCCTGTTCGTGCTGAGGAAGTGCCGACCTGACCTAGATCGACCCTTGATCTGTCAGCCTTCAACTCCTTCTCAAGGATCGCCGCTCGGCGGCGCTCGGACGAGCGCGCTCAAGCGGGCTCGTTCAGCCAAGCCGAAGCGGCACGGGGATCGTGCCCAACGCGCTTCAGCGCGGCAGCGGCACGAGCGGCGTCTGATGAATGGCTGATCTCAAGCCATCACTCATTCAAGGCATCGTTCTTAGTCAGGCCACCAGGGGTACGAGGGGCGGCCCTGCCGCCCCATCGTGTCGAGGCAAGCCCCAGGCCGTTCGCACTTCGCTGACGCTCGTACGAACCGCCTGCGGCTTGCCCCAACACGTCTCAGGATAATAGTGACTTCTGATTATATCATCTGATATTCAATAAATGCGTCCAGTCTATCTTATAGAGATACGCAATGGACGGAATTGATTTTAGTGAATTAGCATAGTTTTGGAAAACACGAATGTTATTACGTCTCTATTCTGGTCCACCCGGTTGCCAGAAGACCCGCACCATGCTGCGGCTGATGCTAGATCAGCCCGGCCGTTACCTTCTCGCCGCCCCGCGAACCGACCTTCTCGATGAACACGCGGACTTCCTGGGGAACGAGGCGCGCGCCCGTGGGATGACCGTCCGCATCGAGGTTGTTCACGCGGATCAGGGCCTGCCGGGTGTCCCGCGCCGCATCGCTGATGCGTGCCAGAGCCTGTCGCAAGAAGCGCACGCCATCCTGTTCGTCACGCATGAAGCCCTGCGCAGCATCGACCTCAGCCCTTTTACGGAGACTGAGGCGCCTTGGCATGCACGGGTTGACGAAGTCCCAGACGCGCTCGCCTCGGGGACGTTCAAGGCACCTGCCTCGGCGCAGTACCTTGAGCAGGTCTACGATCTTGCTTCCACCGACACGGAGGGTTGGTGGCGGGCAACGCTGAAGCCTGATGCACCTGCGCCGAGCGCGCTGATGGCCGACACCCACCTGCGCGACCTTGTGGCCTTCGACAAGCGTGCGCGCGCTCATCAGGGTGGTGGCGTTCTCGTGAACGTTGGCGACTGGCGCGACGCAACCCTCAAGGGCCGAACCGTACAGTGGTACTCGGCCTGGACACCGGCCGCCCTGGACGGCTTCGCATCCGTCGAGATGGCGGGAGCGAACTTCTGGAAAAGCCTGTGCGGGCTTGCCAGTCAGCGGCTGGACGCAG
Organism: Methylobacterium sp. V23; assembly: GCF_002917135.1. Classification (NCBI taxonomy): domain Bacteria; kingdom Pseudomonadati; phylum Pseudomonadota; class Alphaproteobacteria; order Hyphomicrobiales; family Methylobacteriaceae; genus Methylobacterium; species Methylobacterium sp. V23. The sequence continues at coordinate 2,016 of NZ_PDHT01000090.1, read as the reverse complement.
GTCAGATCGAGTACGTCGAGGAGCGCTTGGGCGCAGGGCAGCGGCAGGCTCATCCAGCGGTGGTGCTGCGCTACTTCACGCACGCGCACACCGGCTCAACCGCATGGTGGGCACACGGGAGCCCCGGCAAGCAGCACCTAAACAGCGTGCTACGGCACCTCCTGACGATGGGCGACCTCGGCTACTACTCGGGCAATGAGTGCGTGACGAGCTACTTCGAGGGCTGGCTCCGTGATGCGGAGGCGGTTCGCCCAAAGCAGGCAGGTACCAACGGCCTGATCCGTCACACCTCCTGCGCCTTCATCTACTCCAACAAGGCACAGACCGCTGACGAGCCGATCCGTGCCGCACTGGGCTTCACGGCGGATGAGATCAAGCGGGCGCGTGAGACGGAGGACATGATCCAGTTCGTCATGCGCGGCGCGGTTCGCGATCCGGCGTTCACAGGGACCTACACGGTCTACCTGTATGACCGCGCTCAGGCTGATGTGATGGGTGACTACCTCCGGGAGAATGGCGTCACAGACGATGTGCGGATCGAAGGCATCGAGGAGGCAGGCATTCTGGATGCCGAACGACCTGCATCACGCAGGGAGAAGAAGGCCGCGCTCGAAGCCGAAGGGGGCAGCTTTGCTGAGTGCAAGGAAGCCAAGCGTGCTGCTGAAGCTGAGCGAGGACGACGCAGGCGAGCGGAGGAGAAAGCCGCGCGGGCAGCAAATGGCACGCTCCGTAAGCGGGGCCGCCCAATGAAAACCCTCAGCGGATGTGCGTTGCCCTCGACGCCGTAAGATCGACGCCGCGTTCCTCTGATCCTGTGACGGCCTGGGGTATCTCCAGGCCGTCTCCTCATGCGGCGGTGCTGAGCGCGGCCCGATTCGTCTCAGCCTGCATGGCCTTCCGAACCCGCATCACCGTGGCCGTCCCGGCGCCGGTCCGGCGAGCGGTCTCACGGATGCCCGTACCAGCGAGCAGCAGAGCACGGATCGCCTCGACCTTCGCCGCATCCATCGGCGGCCGTCCGAGCCGCTTGTTCGTGCGCTGCAATCCCGCCCGCACCCTGGCGACGATCATCGCCCGCTCAAACTCGGCAAACACGGCCAGCATCTGGAACAGCATGCGGCCCGATGGCGTGCTCGTGTCGAGCGCCTGCTGGTGCAGAAACAGGTCCACGCCGCGAGCCTGAAGCTCGGCCAGCAGGGCGACGAGATCGGGCAGCGAGCGTCCGAGCCGGTCCACGGACCACGCCGCGACGAGATCGAACTCGCGCCGGGCCACGCCCTTCATCAGCGCATCCAGGCCAGGGCGCTGATCACGCCCCTTAGTGCCCGAGACCCCATCGTCTTTGAAGATCGCCACCACGGTCCACCCAAGACGACCGGCGACCTCGTGAAGCTGACGGGCCTGGTTCTCGGTGGTCTGGCCGTCTGCGGTCGAGACCCTGACGTAGAAGGCAACGCGTTTGCTCATGTCCGCCCAGACTCTCACGAAACGGCCACGCCTGCACCCCGTGCCGTCCCGCAAACACATGGTTGCGGATACGGTCTAGGCGACGATCCACGACGAACGTGAGGTGAGGAATAACAACGGGTTAGCCGGATCGTGAAGGGAGGGTCGAAAGAAGGGTTTTTGGGACAGGTGCGAGGGAGGCTGAGGGACGAGAGAGGGAGTAGGAGGCTGAGGAAGAAGCAGACGGTGAGGACGCAAGGCGCTGACTCAATTATCCGCCGGGCGGATAATCGAACGCCGCCTAAAGTGCTTTTTTGACTAAGAATTTATTCTTCAGGCATTTCAAGGCTGCGAAACCTCATCACAAACGCGAAAGCGTCATCCTGATGGGGAAAATGGAACACGACGATAGCTTCTCCCTCTGCCTCCTTGTCTGGAACAACCACCTTTAAGTATCCCCGCTGCTTTGCATTCTCATCAAGCCACTTCTCTATGATCGCTGAAAAGGGAGCAAGTGACCTGACCGGTACTTTGGACCGAGCCAATTGAGAGGCTACTGCATGGTGGCGG
>NZ_PDHT01000009.1:0-182613 GCF_002917135.1 Methylobacterium sp. V23 | reverse complement strand
TCGACCTCTGGTACATCGAGAACCAGAGCCTGCGCCTCGACCTCCAGATCCTCCTACGCACCGTCCTGGCCGAAATCACCCGCCGCACCAACGCCTTCTAACGTCGCTTTTTGGTCCGCAAAGTGAAGCGCGACGGTTCTTCGCGATCACCTGCTACCAGTATCTCATGTTGACCGTAGAACGTACTATCTTCGATGGATCAGGGCGGATCGAAGGTCCAGGCCTCCGATCCAACACTCTAGGAAGTCAGCGGATTAAAATAATGGAAAATGCGGTGTCTATCCATTTCGAGGATCCCGTGATCCCGACGGATAGACCAGACGATCAAACCTTTATCCAAAAACTCGCGGGCTACCTGCAGTGCCTCCTCCTCACCTCGAAGAGCAAGGTAGACGTGGGGTGTGATATCCTCCTCGGATAAACCGGTTTCGACTGCTTCGCTCCAATGAACTGTCCAAGACACCGCCTGCTCCTACCTTGACCAATTTTTCAGCTGAGCGTTCAGCCGGAGAAATGTGTGAAACATCGTTGCTGACGTTGCTCTAATGGCGCCTCGATGTTCCTTGATATCGTTAGCAGCGCAAACGATCAATGCGTCTACCATTGGTTGTTTCCGAACATTGGTCACTTACCATGAAGCGCTGAGGTTCTACGGTCGAAAAGATCCGCGCCGAAGGCTGATCGCTCGGCATTTCAGCACGCGGTCTCCCTTGTATTTGCCCATCGCGACAGATCTCTGAAAAAGAGTGGCTGCAGAGACCCAGCGATGGGAACGAATCCATCTCGCAGGATTTGTTGGCTGCATGCGCAACAGGCGTGTCAACGGAAGATGGAATTCATGACGAAACTTGCGATCGCTCTGGCCGCCAGCACCCTGCTTGGCGCCATCGGACTGACGTCTGCGTCGGCTGCTCCCGTGATGCCGGCACCTGCCGTTGCGGTTGCTGGTGATCAGGTTGTCGATCAGGTGGCCTTTCGCCGTCACCACCACGGTATGCGCCATCACCGTCATCACCGCCGTATGCACCGCATGCCGCGCTCGCGGATGATGAGCGATCCCAATTCCCGTAATCCTTCGCAGCCTGGCTATCAGCAGCAGAAGGGTAACACATCGGGCGGTCCTCGTTACTGATCGTCGGCTTCAACCGAGACAGCTGGTATGCTTGAAGGGCTGACGTTCCACGGACGTCAGCCCTTCTCTGATGCTCCGTCCTTGGAGGCTTTGGGCTTCTCCCCAGGCGAGACGCGTCCCCGTGCTGCTTCTCTGGAGGTCAGTCTGCTAAGCTGGACTCATGTCACAGCGCATCGCCCGTTCCGTCGCCAAGACCGGCTCCTCCCCTTCGGATTACTCCACCAGTGCGGCCGTCCTCGAAACGGCCGGTGCCACGCCGATGATGGCACAGTATATCGAGATCAAGGCCGCCAACACCGATTGCCTACTGTTCTATCGGATGGGCGATTTTTACGAGCTGTTTTTTGAGGATGCGGAGATCGCATCTCGCGCTCTGGGCATCGTGCTCACCAAGCGGGGTAAACATGGGGGAGCCGACATCCCCATGTGCGGCGTGCCAGTGGATCGCGCTGACGATTACCTCAGTCGTCTTATCGCCCTTGGTCATCGAGTTGCAGTCTGTGCGCAGACGGAAGATCCGGCCGACGCGAAGAAGCGGGGTCCGAAATCTGTCGTCCGGCGCGAAGTGGTCCGGCTTGTCACGCCCGGCACAATCACCGAGGATCGGCTCCTCGACCCAACCCGTGCCAACATCCTGCTGGCAATCGCCCGCCGCAAGGTTGGGGAAGCTGTGTTCGTCTACGGTCTTGCAGCGGTTGACATCTCAACGGGTCGCTTCTCGTTAAGTGAAGTGGCGTCAGGCGAACTGGGCTCCGCAATCGCCCGGCACGAGCCGCGCGAGATCGTGCTGTCGGAAACCATTCACACCGATCCGGCGCTCGCCAGGTTGTGGCGAGAATGTTCCGCCCCCGTAACGCCATTGGCGCAGGCGGAGCTCGAACCGTCCGCCGCCGAACGACGGATCAAGCTGCAATTCGGCGTCTCGACTTTGGAGGGTTTCGGCCAGTTTGGGCGGGCTGAGATCGCGGCCGCGGGGGCGGCGCTGCTCTACATCGAACGCACCCAGATCGGTGCGCGACCGACGCTTTCGCCGCCGACTCGGGAGAGTTCTGCCGCAACACTCTCCATCGATGCATCCACACGCGCCAACCTCGAACTGACCCGAACGCTGGCGGGCGAGCGTAAGGGAAGCTTGCTGGATGCCATTGATCGGACCGTTTCTGCGGGTGGGGCTCGTCTCCTTGCGGAACACCTCGCCGGCCCTCTGACCAATCTCGACGCCATCCGTCATCGACACGCGGCAGTGGAATTCTTGGTGGATGACGCGACGACCCGAACCGCCTTCCGCGACAATCTTGCAAGAGCGCCAGACCTTGCCCGGGCCCTCTCACGCCTTGCGCTCGAGCGGGGCGGCCCGCGGGATCTCGCGGCTCTTCGCGATGGTTTGGACGCGGCGCAGGATCTCTCCGACCGATGCGGAAGCCTGGAGCTGCTACCGGAAGATCTCGCGACCGTGGCGACGTGCCTCGCTGGCGTAGACCGTGCCTTGGTCGTGGAACTCCGCGCGGCCTTGGCCGACGATCTCCCCCTGAAGCGTCAGGACGGTGGTTTCGTACGTGCGGGTTACGACCCCGAGATCGACGAAAGCCGTTTGCTTGGTCAGGACTCCCGAAAGGTCATTGCCGCTCTGCAAGCGCGCTACGCGGAGGAGACTGGCTGTCGCACACTGCGGATTAAGCACAACAACATGCTCGGCTACTACATTGAGGTACCGCAAGGGGTAGGCGAGGCCTGTCTGAAGGGCGTGATGCGTGAAACCTTCATCCATCGTCAGACGATGGTGGATGCGATGCGCTTTACTAGTGTCGAACTCGGCCAGCTCGAAAGCCGGATCTCGGGTGCGTCCGATCGGGCCTTGGCCCTGGAAAGCGCTGTCTTCGATGCCCTCGCGCGGCAAGTCCTGATGCAGGCCACCGCCATTGCGGAAGTGGCCGATGCGCTTGCAAGACTCGATGTGGCCACCTCGCACGCCGAACTCGCAGTCGAGCGCGATTGGCGCCGACCTCTGGTCGACGAAAGCTACGCCTTCATGGTGGAGGGAGGACGCCATCCGGTGGTGGAAGCCGCACTCCTCCGCGCCGGCGCTCCGTTCATTGCCAACGATTGTGATCTGTCGGGGGAGGGGCGTGGACGCATCCGTCTCGTGACGGGTCCCAATATGGGTGGCAAATCGACCTTTCTGCGTCAGAACGCGCTGATTGCCGTTCTGGCGCAGATCGGCGCGTTTGTGCCGGCGGCCCGCGCACGCCTCGGCGTCGTTGACCGGCTGTTCTCCCGTGTCGGTGCGGCTGACGACCTCGCACGTGGGCAATCGACTTTTATGGTTGAGATGGTCGAAACCGCGGCCATCCTAAATCAGGCGTCCCGTCGCTCCCTGGTGATCTTGGACGAGATCGGCCGCGGCACCGCCACCTTCGATGGTCTCTCCATCGCCTGGGCCTGCCTGGAGTACCTACACGAGCAGAACGGCTGCCGCGCTTTGTTCGCGACCCACTTTCATGAACTCACGGCCCTCGGACAGCGCCTTTCCCATCTCGACAACGCGACCCTCCGGGTGGCCGAGCACAAGGGAGAGGTCGTGTTCCTGCATGAAGTGGTGCCGGGTGTGGCTGAGCGCTCCTACGGGTTACAGGTGGCTCGGCTCGCAGGTCTTCCGGCCGGCGTCATCGCCCGCGCGGGTTCGATCCTGAAGCATCTCGAGAAAGCCGAGCGCGACCGACCCGCTCGGCCCCGCATTGACGACCTGCCGCTCTTTGCCAATCTAGCGCCGCCGCAAATAACGGAGCCCTTCGCCAAGGCGCCCGACGATGCCCTGCGCATCGCCCTCGAAGCAATCGATCCGGATGCGCTGACACCACGGGAGGCGTTAGAGGCCCTGTACAAGCTCAAGGCAGTTGGCGGCCAGAGGCATTAAGAGTGTCTTGGGTGGCTCTTAGTGAAGCGCCGTCGAACCCGCTCACGGGCGGGTTCCGCCCCTCGAGACCTGGGCCTGGATCGAGACCGTCAGCAAAGTCACCCACGGAGGGTGAGCCGGCCGCTACTCATATTGAACTCGTTCAAGCGCTTCAGAAAGGACATGCCAAGGAGGCTGGTGGACAGGCGTCCGCGAGGCATGACCATGCCGTTGACGCCCTGAACAGTGATGGTGCCAATCCGTATTTCCGGTATGCGCACCAACGCCGCTAAGATCGTGCCGTTGGCAGTCTGGATCGGTACGCGGAAATCGCGTTCGCCGACCCGCAGGCCTGCGCGCTCCGCGTCTTCGTAGGTGAAGGCGCAGGCTGTCGCACCGGTATCGATCAACATGTGCAGACGCTTGCCATCGATCACCGCATCTGTGGAGTAATGTCCCTGCGCGTCCGCAAAGAGGGTTAGGGTACTCTGGCCGCTCCGCACGACTGGGGTCACCGCGCGCTCACCCAGCTGCGTGGCGATGGTCGCGTTCTCCGCGGCCGGACGTTGAAATCTCTCCGCTAGCCCGATGCCCCAGATCGCGGCCGCTGCCGTCACCCCGAGCGCCCATACGATCGGTCGCGTCATCACACCCCTTCCTTTGTCGATGCGGAAATTTAAGGCGACCAAGGTAAACGAGCCATCGGCGGGAGGTCAGGAATCTCCGGGTGATCGACTGTGACCAAGGTTCATGGTTTCGAAATCGCTGTCGGTTCAAGCGATAAGGTAGCGCTTCTCCGCCTCGCTTGCTTCATCCCCGGAAGGCAGAGACGGCGGATCAAAGATCTTTCGCCAAATGTCGACAATTTAGTCAGCACATGTTGCCTGTGCCGCCCTGCAAAATGGCTATGCGTCCTGCAGAAACTAACGACCCGCGTCTAGCAGTAAGGTCGGCCGAATGCACTAAGCTTCCGCGTCGAGTTGGACCTCCAACAGATCCTGATACTCCTACTATCAAGATTTGCCGTGGTGGGCGTTCGAGCGGAGGCCATATACTGCCACAGGGCGACAATAGTGGGCGCCTTGTCTGCAACCATCACCATCGATAACGCGGACTGACATTTCGATCTGCTCGCCCGGCGAAGAGCCACGTCGTATTGCCCCCTAGGGCACATTGACCTGATCAATATCGGTTATTGAAAGCATTTGTTTGAACGATGGTGCAGTGCAAACATATTCCAGTGACCGAACGGGGCATGTGTCCCGGATAAAAAGGATAGACGGAATGACCACTCGCACCTTCATTCTCGCTATGCTCACGACGGCGAGCCTGGCTAATACGGCGATGGCGGATGATCGCACATTCCTCACCCCACCGCTGTATCGCGAGCAGGCCCGCGCAATGGCTACCGTGCGTCCCGCGTCGGAACTGACGACGACGCCCTCCCTGACCCCTCGCGCGCCTACCACCCGGCGGGTCGTTGCCGAGACTGTCGACGCATCCGTTCGCTAAACGGATGTACCGTGCATCAGAACAGCGTTTCTCCAACCTCGCTCCAATGGGACATCTCCCATTGGAGCATTTTCGTCAGTGCATTGTGGCTTACATCTCAAGCTCTCTGGGCCTATCCGTTCTGAATAACTTCGATAGGTAAGACAGTCTCCTCGAGCTCCAGGCCGGTCTTGCAGAACTCTATGCTGGGACATCGTCTCTCCGCCATCGATCTACAATGCCGCTCGGGGTGCGATCAGCGTGGGGTGGTTCGCTCAACCCGAATTGACAGGGTCCGGTCGACGCTTCGGTTGCGCCGCGCGGGACTTGCAGGTATAGGCCGCTCCAGCGCCCGCCAGACACCCTTGGAGGCACGGGCGCTTCGGGGATCGGGGTTGGGCCGTCCGTTTTGGACGGCCTTTCGCGTTTCCCCGGCGTTCTCATTTTTAAAAGGATCACGCCATGAGCGCAGTCAAGACGCTTGAGGCCGTGGCACGCGACCGGGTCGGCAAGGGGGCCGCCCGGGCCGTTCGTCGCCAGGGTCAAGTTCCCGCCGTCATCTACGGAGGCGGTCAGGCGCCGCAGTCCATCGCCATCGACCTCGTCCGTGTCCGTACCTTGATCTACGCCGGTGGCTTCAAGACCACCCTTTTCGAGATCAATGCCGGTGGCAAGAAGACCCGGGCGATTCCGCGCGACTTCCACCTGGATCCGGTGTCCGGCGTGCCAATCCACGTCGACTTCCTGCGGGTCGTCGCCGGCCAGTCGATCACGGTCGAGGTCCCGGTGCATTTCCTGAACGAGGATGCGGCCCCCGGCATCAAGCAGAAGGGCGGCACGCTCAATGTCGTGCTTCACACCCTTGCCCTCGAGGTTGCGCCCGACGCGATCCCGGATGCGATCGAGATCGACCTCACCGGTCGCGAGATCGGGGATGCGATTCACATTACCGACGTGAAGCTTCCGTCCGGCTCCACCTTCACGGGTGAGCCCGACGCAACCGTCGCTAACATCGTGCCGCCGACCGTGCTCGGCGCCGAGGTCGAAGCCGAAGAGGCCGCGATTGCCGAGGCGCAGTCCGCTGAGGCCGCCGAGGAGAAGGCCGAGGAAGAGGCTTCCGAGGAAGCCGGCGAGGACGAGAAGAAGGAGGATTGAGGCCGGGGCGCAAGCCCCGTCTCAGCTCAAACCTTCGGGTGCCCCGGCCATCAGGCTGGGGCATCTCCGTTTTCAGGACCGCGCTCGGCGGCCCCATAAAAATCCTGTCTGGATCGTTTCGCGCCATGCGCCTGATCGTCGGCCTCGGCAATCCCGGCTCCCGCTATGCCAAGAACCGCCACAATATCGGTTTCCTCGCCGTCGACGAGATTGCGCGCGTGCGTCGCGCTGGGCCGTGGCGTCGCAAATTCCAGGGGGAGATCACCGAGGTGGCTCTCGGTACCGAACGGGCTATCCTGCTGAAGCCGCAGACTTTCATGAATGAATCTGGGCGTGCGGTGCAGGAAGCGCAGCGCTTCTACAAAATCGCATTGTCCGACGTAATCGTGTTGCACGACGAACTCGATCTCGCCCCAGCCAAGCTGCGTGTGAAGTCGGGAGGCGGCAATGCCGGTCATAACGGCCTTCGCTCGATCACGACGCAATGCGGCAACGATTATCGTCGGGTTCGCCTTGGCATCGGGCATCCGGGGGACAAAGCCCTGGTTCACGCTTATGTGCTGAACGACTTTGGCAAAGGTGAAGAGGGCTGGGTCGACGATCTGTGCCGCGCCATCGCCGACTATGCGCCCCTGTTGGCGATCGGCGAAGATGCGAGCTTCCAGAACAAGGTCCACCTGGCCATGGCAGGGCGCGGCTGGGATGACGTCAAGCAAGTCAACGCGCGCGATTGACCGCGGCGGTGACATCGGATTTCACGCGGGCAGGCTTTGCGCAGACCCGCGAACAGACAGGTGACCCATGGGCTTCAAATGCGGCATCGTCGGCCTGCCGAATGTTGGCAAGTCAACTCTCTTCAATGCACTGACGCAGACAGCGGCCGCGCAGGCGGCGAACTACCCGTTCTGCACCATCGAGCCGAATGTCGGCGAGGTGGCGGTGCCGGATCCGCGCCTGGACGATCTCGCCAAAATCGCTGCATCGAAGGAAATTATTCCGACCCGGCTCACCTTCGTGGATATTGCCGGTCTCGTGCGCGGCGCTTCGAAGGGCGAGGGTCTTGGGAACCAGTTCCTCGCCAATATCCGGGAGGTGGATGCCATCGCGCACGTGGTGCGCTGCTTCACCGACGGTGATGTGACCCATGTTGAGGGTAAGGTCGACCCGGCCGCCGACATCGAAACGATCGAGACCGAGCTGATGCTCGCCGACCTCGATAGCCTCGAGAAGCGCGTCATCGCCCTAGAGAAAAAGGCCAAGGGCGCCGACAAGGAGGCCAAAGAAATCCTCGACCTCGTCCAGCGCGCCTTGCCGCTGCTGCGCGAGGGCAAGCCTGCGCGCTTGGTGCAGCGCAAGCCCGACGAGGAGCGTCTGTTTCAGAGCCTCGGCCTGATGACGGCGAAACCGGTGCTTTACGTCTGCAACGTCGACGAGGGCGATGCCGACAAGGGCAACGCCTACTCGGACACCGTGATGGACCGCGCCAAGGCGGAGGGCGCCAAGGCCGTGGTGGTCTCCGCCAAGATCGAGAGCGAAATCGCCGTGATGCCCCTGGGCGACCAGGGCGATTTCCTGGAGGCTGTTGGCCTCGCCGAGCCTGGACTGAACCGCGTCATCCGCGCCGGATACGAACTCCTCGGCCTCATCACCTATTTCACGGTCGGTCCCAAGGAAGCGCGCGCCTGGACCATTGAGAAGGGGACGCGGGCGCCCGCCGCCGCCGGCGTGATCCACACGGACTTTGAGAAGGGCTTCATCCGCGCCGAGACCATCGCCTTCCACGATTACACGAGCCTGAAGGGCGAGGCCGGCGCTAAGGAGGCTGGCAAGTTCCGTCTCGAGGGTAAGGAGTACGTGGTGCAGGACGGCGACGTGCTGCATTTCCGCTTCGCCAACTGATCCGACATGGGTCGGTGCGGCGTTGCTCTCGCAGCGCCGGACCGTCCCTCCGGCTCGTTGAACCCCAGTGCCTGAAAGGACCCGGATGACCGGCATCGCCTTCGAGGACTTTACGCCCGGTACGGTGATCGAAGGTGGCCCGGTGACGGTGACGGAAGCCGAGATCATCGCCTTCGCGCGTGAATTCGACCCACAGCCGTTCCACCTCGACCCGGAGGCCGCGAAGACGACCTTCGTCGGTCAGCTGATTGGCTCCGGCTGGCAGACCGCCGGCTTCGGGATGCGCCTCCTGCAGCAACACGTCTTCCGCGGTGCCACCTCGATGGGGTCGCCGGGAATCAACGAGCTGCGCTGGCTCCGGCCGGTCCTACCGGGCGACCGTTTGAGCATCTCGGTCCGGGTCGATACCTGCCGGGCCTCGAACACTAAGCCGGATCGCGGCTTCGTCGGTTTCGCCATGACCGTCTTGAACGGGGATGGTGAGAGCGTGCTGACCCAGATCTTTACGGTGATGTTTCCGCGCCGCGGTGCAGCGTCTCTGCCGCCGCGGATCGTAGTTCCGGCGGACGCGCCACCGCCCAAGGAGCCCCACGACGCCGAGCAGCTCCACTTCCTCGAAGCGGCTCCCATCGGAGCGGTGCGCGACCTCGGCGGCCACCAGTTCACGCCTGAGACCGTCATGGCTTTTGCCCGAGCCTACGATCCGCAGGCGTTCCATCTCGATCCCGAAGCCGCCCGCCAGACCCATTTCGGGGCGCTCTGCGCGTCCGGCTGGCACACTGCCGCTGGTTGGATGAAGCGGCTCCACATCACCCGCGCCCGCGACCTCGCCCATACGGCGAAGACCGGTCCGGTCCCGCAACTCGGTCCATCGCCGGGCTTTCGCGATATGCGTTGGCTGGCACCGGTCTATGCCGGCGACACGATCCGATACAGCTGCACCCTGATCGACAAGCGCGAGACCGCGTCGCGCCCCGGCTGGGGCCTCGCAACCCACCAGAACACCGGTCTGAACCAGCGCGGCGAGAAGGTCTTCGCCTTCACCGGCTCGGTGTTCTGGCAATGGGCGCCCGGCGCCTGACGCGTCAGGCGGCTTTGCGCCGCTCCGGGTAGAGGCTGAGAAGCCCCTCGGCATCGGCCGCGGCGACGCCACGCTCGGTGATAATACCAGTGACGAGGCGGGCTGGCGTCACATCGAAGGCCGGATTTGCCACCGGACTACCTGGCGAAACGACCTCGACGGTGGCGAAGCCGCCGTCCGCCAGGCGCCCGGTGAGATGCGTGACCTCGCGGCCGTCGCGCTCCTCGATCGGGATCTCGCGCACGCCGTCGTCGAGGGTCCAATCGATCGTCGAGAAAGGCAGGGCGGCATAGAACGGCACCCGATTGTCGCTGGCGGCCAGCGCTTTCAGGTAGGTGCCGATCTTGTTGCAGACGTCACCCGAGGCCGTGGTGCGATCCGAGCCGACGATGCAGACGTCGATGGCGCCGTGCTGCATGAGGTGGCCGCCAGCATTGTCTGCGATGACGGTGTGCGGGACGCCGTGGGCCTTGAGTTCGAACGCGGTCAGGGCGGCACCCTGGTTCCGGGGGCGGGTCTCGTCCACGAAGACGTGGACAGGCACGCCGGCATCGTGGGCCACGTAGATCGGCGCCAGAGCCGTTCCCCAATCCACCGTGGCGAGCCAGCCTGCGTTGCAATGAGTCAGTACGTTGATGGTGCGCTTCTTCAGACGATGCAGGTCGCTGAGGATCTGCGCGCCGTGGACGCCGATGGCGTGGCAGCTCTCCACATCTTCCTCGGCGACGCGGCCGGACTCCGCGTAGGCGAAGGCCGCGCGCTCGGCCTCCGGCACCGTCCGGAGCTTGGCGGCCACCCGGTCCAGAGCCCAACGGAGGTTGATCGCGGTCGGCCGTGTGGCGGCGAGCGTCGCCACAGCCCGGTCGAGCCCGGCTTCGGAGGCATCCGCCCGCAGGCCAAGGGCGAGCCCGTAGGCGGCCGTGACCCCGATCAGCGGCGCTCCGCGAACCACCATAGTACGGATCGCCACCGCGGCGTCGTCCAGGGTCGACAGTGTCTTCAGCTCGAAGGCGAAGGGCAGGCGGGTCTGGTCGATCACCGCCACGGAGGCACCATCCTCGGCGGGGAAGATGGTGCGGTAGGGCTTGCCGTCGATCTTCATGGGGCGGATCCGGGTGCTGGCGGGGCCGAGGCCGCGAGGCCTCTTCGTCGGACGGCGTTTACGTCAGAATGCCCTCGGTAGGCCAGCGTGCGGCCCGATCTGTCGCGATCGCGAAAATCTCAGAATCGGAGGGGCCGCACGCGCTTCACCTGCGGGATTGCGGCGATGCTCGCCAGAACCTCCTGGGAGACCGGCGCGTCGACGGCGCAGAAGCAGATGGCATTGCCGCCCTTCCCGTCGCGTCCGAGGGCGACGGTCGCCACGTTGACGCCGGCCGCGCCGAGTACGCCGCCGAAGCGTCCGATGAAGCCCGGCTGGTCGTGGTTGCGCACGTACAGCATGTGCTCCGCGAAGGCGGCGTCGATCGGGATGGAGCGGATCTCGATCATGCGCGGCTTGCCGTCGTGGAACACTGTTCCGGCGGCATCGCGCGGCATGTCCTCGGCCTCGACGGTGATGCGGATCACCGATTCGAAATCGGACGTCGCACCGGCGCGGGTGACCTCCTCGACCAGGATGCCGCGCTCGCGCGCCACCGCCGGAGCGGAGACCATATTGATCCCCGAGAGGACCGGACTGAGCACACCGGTGACGGCAGCCGCCGTGAGTGCGCGGATATTCATTTCCGCGACCGCGCCTTCATACGTCACCCGGATGCCGCGGATCGGCGCATCGGTAAGTTGGCCCAGGAACGAGCCGAGGTTCTCGGCCAGGTGCACGAAGGGCATCAGGCGCGGCGCCTCGTCGGCCGAGATGGACGGCATGTTGACGGCGTTCACGACGGCGCCGCTCAGTAGGTAGTCGGCCATCTGCTCGGCGATCTGCAGGGCGACGTTCGCCTGTGCCTCGTTCGTCGAGGCGCCGAGATGGGGCGTGCACACCACGTTCGGATGGCCGAAGAGCGGGTTCTGGTAGGCCGGCTCGGTCGCGAACACGTCGAAGGCGGCGCCCGCGACCCGGCCGGACTCGAGCGCCGCGCGCAGGGCGACCTCGTCGACGAGGCCGCCGCGGGCACAGTTGATGATGCGGACACCGGGCTTCGTCTGTCCCAGGGCGTCGGCCGAGAGGATGTTCCGGGTCCGCTCGGTCAGGGGAACGTGCAGGCTGATGAGGTCGGCCCGGGCGAGAAGCGCGTCGAGTTCGAGCTTCTCGACGCCGATCTCGGCGGCGCGCTCCGGCGTCAGGTAGGGATCGTAGGCGATCACCTTGAGCTTGAGGCCGATCGCCCGGTCTGCGACGACGGCACCGACGTTGCCGCAGCCGATGATCCCCAGGGTCTTGCCCGTGAGCTCCGTCCCCATGAAGCGGGCCTTCTCCCAACGGCCGGCCTGGGTCGAGGCGTCGGCCCGGGGGATCTGCCGCGCGAGGGCGAACATCATCGCGATGGCGTGCTCGGCGGTGGTGATCGCGTTGCCGAAGGGCGTATTCATCACGACGACGCCGCGGGCGGTGGCCGCCGCCACGTCGACGTTGTCGATCCCGATTCCGGCGCGACCGACCACCTTCAGGCGGGGGGCCTGCGCCAGCAATTTGGCCGTGACCTTGGTGGTGGAGCGGATCGCCAGACCGTCATAGGCGCCGATCAAGGCGGCGCAGGCGTCACGATCGCGGCCAAGCTCCGGCCGGAAATCGACGTCGAGGCCGCGGTCGCGCAGGCGCTGCACGGCCGCGTCGGAGAGGGCGTCGGAGATGAGCACCTTGGGCGCGGGCATGTCGGCGTCCGGCTCGGGTGGGGGGAGAACCGACGCATGACGGAGCCGGACAGCGGCTCCGTCATGCGCTCGGTATACGACGCGGGTGACGTCGAGGTCGCGCGGGTGTCAGGCGGCCCGGGCGAGTTTCGCCTTCTCAGATGCGAAGGCCCAGTCGAGCCACGGGGTCAGGGCCTCGAGATCCGAGGACTCGACCGTGCCGCCGCACCAGATCCTGAGGCCGGCCGGGGCGTCCCGGTAGGCCCCGATATCGAAGGCGATGCCCTCGCGGTCCAGGGTGTCGGCGATCCCCTTGGCGACGGCGCCGACCACGGCGTCGCCCATCGCGAGGATGTCCGGGTCGGTGATGACGAGGCAGACGCCGGTGTTGCTGTAGGTGCCGGCATCGGCGGCGAGGTGGCCGATCCAGGGGGTGCGCGCCACCCAGTCGTGGATGACCTTGGCGTTGGCGTCGGCCCGGGCGTGCAGCGCCGGCAGGCCGCCGATGCGCGCGGCCCATTTCAGGGTGTCGAGGTAATCCTCGACCGCCAGCATCGAGGGCGTGTTGATGGTGTCGCCCTTGAAGATGCCCTCGATCAGCTTGCCGTCCTTGGCGAGGCGGAAGACCTTCGGGACCGGCCAGGCCGGGACGTTCGATTCGATTCGGGCCACGGCGCGGGGCGAGAGCACGATCATGCCGTGTGCGGCCTCGCCGCCCATGACCTTCTGCCAGGAGAAGGTGACGACATCGAGCTTCGCCCAGTCGAGGGGCATCGCGAAGGCGGCCGAGGTGGCGTCGCAGATGGTGACGCCCGCGCGGTCGGCGGCGATCCAGTCGCCGTTCGGCACGCGGACGCCGGCGGCGGTGCCGTTCCAGGTGAAGATCACGTCGTTGTGCCGCGTGTCGACGGCCGAGAGATCGGGCAGGACGCCGTAGGCGCCGACATGCACCCGCGGCGCGATCTTGAGTTCCTTGAGGGCGTCGGTGACCCATTCGAGGCCGAAGGCCTCCCAGGCCACGACCTCGACGGTCTTCGGGCCCAGCATCGACCACATCGCCATCTCGACGGCGCCGGTGTCGGAAGCCGGCACGATGCCGATTTGGTAATCCTCCGGCACCTGCAGGACGCTGCGGGTGAGGTCGATGGCCTCCTTCAGCTTCGCCTTGCCGATGGCCGAGCGATGCGAGCGGCCCAGCGGCGCGTCGGCCAGGGCCGCGAGGCTCCAGCCCGGACGCTTGGTGCAGGGGCCGGACGAGAAATTCGGCACGCGGGGGCGCGTGGCGGGTCGGTTGGTCACGTGCGTCATCCTTCCAGATGAGAGCTCCTCGTTGGGGAGGAGTGGCCCGAAGACGCCAATGGACCCGCGCCGCACGGGACGCAAGCGGTCGCCGTGCCGCCGGGGATCGGACCGCACCCGAGCCGAGGCCCTCCAGGGTCCACACGCGGGCCCGGGCAGCGAGCCGGCGTCGCGGCCTCCCCAATCGATGGCGCTGCCACGGACCCTCGCGCCCCGGTCGAGACCGGGCCGCTCGACGTGACCGAGGAGACGCCGAGCCGTCGCACTCCGCCAACGGTCCGGACGGTCACGGACCGCGCCGCTGCAAAGATGCAACGCTTCGTCTCGACGTGAGCCTATCTTCAAATCGTCATCTGTCTTTCATGGCCGGTCATTACGCCAAAAACTGATCTATAGGAAATAAATACAAATATAGATCCAGTAACAATTGAATAAATTCCGGTCGTTGAATTGACCTATCCGCCAGATGATCCCCTCACCATTCTGGGGTCGGTGGCTGCCGTGAGAGATCCAGATGCTCATCCGCATGTCCGGCGTGTCCGCGCTTGTGCTGGCCGCGTCCCTCAATACCGCTCAGGCACAGAGCCTCACGACACTTCCCCAGAAAGAGGGGGCCGCCCTGCTGAAC
Source organism: Methylobacterium sp. V23 (assembly GCF_002917135.1). Classification (NCBI taxonomy): domain Bacteria; kingdom Pseudomonadati; phylum Pseudomonadota; class Alphaproteobacteria; order Hyphomicrobiales; family Methylobacteriaceae; genus Methylobacterium; species Methylobacterium sp. V23. The sequence continues at coordinate 168,242 of NZ_PDHT01000009.1, read as the reverse complement.
GGGTTCTTGAGCCTTCCGCGGACGACCTATTTGGAAAGCCTGCAGCAAACGATCGAGATCAATCGCAGCGCAAGTCCGGCCCGCTTCGACAAGGCGGTGATCTACGCCAGCAGCTACGATCTGAACTTCTTCGGGACGAAAGCGTTTAACATCCTCGAAGCGATCCCGAGCGGTAGCCCGACTCCCATCGGCAACGCGCTCGACTTCATCTCGAAGACCGCCAACGGCCGCGTCGGCGGTGACAGCATCGCGCTCAAACTTTACTTCGGACAGATCAACACCTACGGCACCGTCTTCGGGCTGACCCAGCCAGGGGTGCCCAATTCCCAGGGCAATCCGCGGCCTTTCCAGGTCAGCGACCAGATCAGGCTCGACCCGCGCTACGGCCAGGCGCAGAGCGGCAATTCCGCCGCCTTTCCCAGCGGACACTCCACCGCCGCCAACACCAACGCCCTTCTCTACGCGGCGATGGCGCCGGAACTCTACCAGCGTTCGTTGGCGAAAGCTGCCGAGTTCCAGAACAGCCGCTTGGTTCTGGGTGTGCACTATGCCCTCGACGTCATCGGCGGACGGATCCTCGCTTTCGAGGAGACGGCGAAGCTCCTGAACAACACACCGGGCTACGTACTGCCCGGCGAGGATTTCGCGGGGCAGGTCGCCCGGTCCTCCACCGCGCTGCACGACTACATCCAGGCGCAGTGCGGACTCAGTGTGGCGGACTGCGCGGCCCAAAACCCGAACGCGTACAGCGACAAGGCGAGAAACAGGGCGCTCTACACCCGAACCCTGACCTATGGCCTAAGCCCGGTCGGCCCGACCAACCTTGCGCCCGTCGTACCGACCGGGGCCGAGGTGCTGATCGCCAGCCGCTTTCCATATCTGCGCGCCGACCAGCGCCGCGACGTGCTCGCCACGACGGAGCTCGCCTCGGGCCAGCCCCTCGACGACGGCAGCGGGTGGGCCCGGCTGAACCTCTATGCCGCCGCCGACGGGTACGGGGCCTTCGCCGGCGATGTCCGGGTCGTCATGGACGCGGCCAAGGGAGGATTCTCGGCCTACGACACCTGGGCCAACGACATCGGCGGCGCCGGCTCGCTGACCAAGGACGGCACCGGCACCCTCGTTCTCAGCGGCACCAACACCTATGCGGGGGGAACCAGCATCCTGGGCGGCACCCTGGTGGGTCATGCCCGGGCCTTCGGTGCGGGCGCGATCACGGATAACGGGGCGCTCGTCCTGGATCAGGCCGATGATGCCGCCATGGCCAACACCATCAACGGCAGCGGCAGCCTGACCAAGATCAATGGCGGTCGCCTGAACCTCACCGGCAGCGGCAACCTCTCCGGCCCCATCGCGGTCTCGGGCGGTGGGCTCGCGATCACCGGTTCGTTCGCGAATGCACCGGTCACGGTCGGGTCCGGCGCCAGCCTCGGTGGCACGGGGACGATCGGGGGCCTGACGGCGCAGTCGGGCGGCACGGTGGCGCCGGGCAATTCCATCGGCGCGCTGACCGTCTCCGGCGGCGTCGCCTTCGCCAACGGCTCGACCTACAAGATCGAGGCCAACGCCGCGGGACAGTCGGACCGGATCACCGCCGGCGGTCAGGCGACTCTGTCGGGCGGCACCGTCCAGGTGCTGGCCGCCTCCGGGGCCTACAACCCGCGCACCACCTACACGATCCTCTCCGCCGCCGCGGGCGTTTCGGGTCGGTTCGCCGGCGTGACCGCCAACCTCGCCTTCCTGAACCCCAGCCTTCGCTACGGCCAGTCGGACGTGGCCCTGACGCTCACGCGCAACGACGTGCCCTTCGCGGCCAGCGCCACCGCCCGCAACGGCATCGCGACGGCCAACGCCATCCAGGCCGCCGGGACGGGCCGGATCTACGATGCCGCGGTGGCGTTCACCGCCTCGGACGCTGCGAACGGCTTCCGGATCCTTGCCGGCGACATCCATGCCAGCACCGTGTCCACCGCCTACGAGACCGCCTTCTTCGTGCGCGAGGCCATCCTCGACCGCCTGCGCTGGGGCAGCCCGGGCACCGGCCTGGATTACGGCAGCCTGCCGGCGGCCTATTCGTCCGACCTGCCGGGGCGCCCGTCGGCGGTGGCGAGCGTTCCGATGCGCACCCTCGACCCGCAGGTCTTCGCCCTCTGGGGGCAGGCGTTCGGATCGTTCGGCACCGCCGACGGAAACGGGAACGCCTTCGACCTCAATCGACAGATCGCCGGCTTCGCGACCGGGGCGGACCTGCAACTGCCGAGCGGACTGCGCCTGGGCCTCGTCGGCGGCTACACGGAGGCCACGCTCGACAGCGCCGCCCGGGCCGACAGGACCGGCCTCGCGGAACGCGCAACGCTTAAGAGCGGCTTCGGCGGCGTCTACGGCGGCTACGCGGTCGGCGCGCTGTCCCTGCGCCTCGGCGCGGTCTACGCCGCCACCGATGCGCGCACCGAGCGGACGCTGCTGTCCGGCCTGTCGAACACGCTAAACGGCCACGGCGGCGGCCACACGGTGCAGGGCTTCGGCGAGATCGGCTGGACGATCCCGCTCGGAACGTCTGCGACGGCGGGACTGGTGTCCAAGGACGGCATGGCCCCCGCGGCGGTACAGCCGCCGGCGACGTATCTGGAGCCCTTCGCGGGGGGCTCCTACGTCGCCATCCGCCGGGATGCCATCGCGGAAACCGGCGGTGCGGCCGCCCTGGCGGGCGCGGCGTCGGATCATGGCGTCGGTGCCGCTACGGTGGGCGTGCGTGGACAGGCGAGCCTTGCGCCGGGCCTCGGTCTTCCGCTGACGCTGCGGGCGCTGGTCGGTTACCGCCGGGCCTTCGGGGACGTGGTGCCGACGGCCCTGCTGCAGTTCGGCACCGGCCCGTCCTTCGTGAGCGCGGGCGTGCCGATCGACCGGGACGCGCTGGTGGCGCAGGTCGGCCTCGATCTCGCGGTGGCTCAGAATGCCAGCCTGGGCATCGCCTATACGGGCCAGACCGGCAGCCATGCGCAGGACCAAGCGGTCAAGGGGAACCTGACCTGGCGCTTCTGATCCTATGCAGCGAGGGAGGCGAAGGCCGCCACGGCGCGCGGGTTCGGTCCCGCGCGGCTTGATCGACCGGACATCGGAGGGATCGGACGCGGCTCCGGTCCCTGGGTTCGTGTCTGGTGCCCGAATCAATCCGCGCGGGACCGCAGCAGGTCCGGGCGGCGCTCCCGGGTGAGGCGCAGGGCCTCGGCCCGGCGCCAGGCCGCGATGGCGCCGTGGTTGCCGCCGGTGAGGACCTCCGGGATCACGCGGCCCTCCCAGTCCCGGGGGCGGGTGTAGTGGGGGTATTCGAGATGGCCGGTCTCGAAGCTCTCCTCGACGCCGGAGGCGACCTTGCCCATCACGCCCGGCAGCAGGCGCACGCAGGCATCGAGCACCACCAGGGCGGCGATCTCGCCGCCGGAGAGGATGTAGTCGCCGATCGACACCTCCTCGAGGCCGCGCCCGGCGATCACGCGCTCGTCCACGCCCTCGAAGCGGCCGCAGACGACGAGCACGCCGGGCCCCTCGCTCAGCGCCCGGACCCGGGCCTGCGTCAGCGGCCGACCGCGCGGGCTCATCAGGAGCCGGGGCCGGGCATCGTCCGGCGCGCCGGCGGCGTCGATGGCGGCGGCGAGGACGTCGCAGCGCAGCACCATGCCGGCGCCGCCCCCGGCCGGGGTGTCGTCCACCGCCCGGTGGCGGCCGAGGCCGTGCTCGCGGATGTCGCGGGCGTCCAGGCTCCAGGTGCCCCGCGCCAGCGCATCCCCCGACAGGGAGACCCCGAGCGGCCCCGGAAACATCTCCGGATAGAGGGTGAGGACGGTGGCGTTCCAGGGGCTGGCAGTCATGGTGCTTACTGGCGCGCGGAGACGCACCGGGTCAACGTGGCACCGATCCGGCGGCGGCGGGTTAACCCTTCATGGCTGCTTCCCGCTCGCTCCGTCCCCGGATCCTGGTCACCCTCGTCCGGACCGTCACGCTGGCGCTGGCCCTGACGGGGTTCGTCCTGTTGCGGCCCGTCCGCGCGGCCGAGCCGCTGGCCCCGGCCGGGGCGCCCGCCTCGGCGTTCCCGAAGCCCGACCGGCCGGTGGCCGAGATCATCGCGCCGCTCTGGGCCTCCGAGGCGCAGCGCGATTCGGTCGACGAGGTCGGGCAGGTGATGCGGCTGATGGGCATCGCGGCCGGCCAGAGCGTCGCCGATATCGGCGCGGGCAGCGGCTACTACACGGTGCGCCTGGCCGAGCGGGTCGGCCCCCAGGGGCACGTCTACGCCGAGGACGTGACGCCCCGCTACCTGGCCGGCCTGGAGACGCGCATCGCCAAGAGCGCGCTCACCAACGTCACGGTGGTGCGCGGCGAGCCGCACGATCCGCGCCTGCCGCCGGCCTCCCTCGACGCTGCCGTGCTGGTCCACATGTACCACGAGATCGCCCAGCCCTTTGGCCTGCTCCACAACCTGGCGCCGATGATGAAGCCGGGCGGCAAGGTCGGGATCGTTGACGCCGACGACGTGCCCTCGCGGCACGGGACGCCGCCGGCGCTGCTCGCCTGCGAACTCACGGCCGCGGGCTATCGCCAGACCGGGCTCTCGGTGCTGGAGGGCGGCGTCGGCTACCTCGCGATCTACGAGGCGCCCGCGGCCGCCGACCGGCCGAATCCGGCTGCGATCCGTCCCTGCCGGGACGAGACCACCCGGCTCGGGAAACAGGGCGCTGCCAAGCGCGGGCCGTGAGCGAGGGGGCTCTGCCCGCCGCCTGCCTGAATCTCGCTCACGCCGTCGATCCCGTCCTTCCCTGGGGGCGGGCTCGCGTGCCACCCCCGAACCGCTCTCGATCGGACCCGCAGCAGGACGCTGAACGACCGGTGATCCGAGATCCGGAATCCGCGAATCGGATCAGCCGGCCGCCTTCAGCCGGGGCATCACCGCGGTGCCCAGCAGGGCGATCGACCGCTGCATGGCCTCCGGCTCCTGCATCGCCGAGCTCATCTGGAAGGTGAGGCGGGACAGGCCGCCGAGGGCAGCCTCGGCCGCCTGCACCTTCGCCGCGACCGTCTCCGGCGCGCCGATGAGGTAGGACCCGTCGGGCGCGCACATCGCGGCGAACTGCTCCGCCAGGCCCGTGCTCGGCCAGCCGCGCTCCGCCCCGATCTTGCCGAACATCTGGGCCCAGCCCGGATAGAACGCCTCCCGGGCCGCGCGGTCGGTGTCGGCGACGAAGCCGATGGCATGGACGCCGACCTTCAGGGTCTCGGGGGCATGCCCGGCCCGGCGCCCGGCCTCGCGATAGAGCTCCACCAGGGGACGGAAGCGCGCGAAGCTGCCGCCGATGATCGCGACCATCAGCGGCAGGCCGAGGGTGCCGGCCCGGGCGAAGGAGGCGGGTGTTCCGCCCACCCCGACCCAGATCGGGAGCCGGTCCTGGTACGGGCGCGGATAGACGCCCTGGCCGGTCAGCGGCGGGCGGAAGCGGCCCCGCCAGGTGACGTGGGTCTGCGCCCGCAGGGCCAGCAGCAGCTCCAGCTTCTCGACGAAGAGGGCATCGTAATCCTCGGCCGCGAAGCCGAAGAGCGGATACGCCTCGCCGAAGGAGCCGCGTCCGACCACGATCTCGGCCCGGCCCTTGGCGATCAGGTCGAGGGTGGCGAAATCCTGGAAGACCCGGACCGGATCGGCCGCGCTCAGCACGGTGACGGCGCTGGTCAGGCGGATGCGGCGGGTGCGGGCCGCCGCGGCCGCCAGGATGACCGCGGGGGCGGCATCGAGGAACTCCGCCCGGTGATGCTCGCCGATGCCGAACACGTCGAGGCCGGAGCGGTCGGCCACCTCGACCTCGTCGAGCAGGCGCTCCATGCGCTCGGCGGCCGAGAGGGTACGGCCCGTCTTCGGATCGGGGAGGGTGACGGCGAAGCTGTCGATGCCGATGTCCATGACGGGGTCTTTCCGGGGCGAAGGCTTGGGGAGGCGAAGTTTTGGGGCGGCGAAGTCTTGGGGAGGCGAAGGCGTATGACGGGCCGGGGTGGCGTCGCCCGGCCCCGAAGGCCCGGCGATCGCCACCCCGTCGGCGGGGGCTGGGCCGATCAGCGACGCCGGCCGAGGAGCGAGAGGGTCTGGTCCCGGCGCAGCCAGGCCAGGGTCGCGGTCAGGACGAGGAGCACGACGGCCAGGGCGGCGGGCGTGGGCAGGACGACCAGGTGGGCGATCATGGCGCCCACCATGGTGCCGGCGAGCCAGAGGGAGGCGAGGCCGGCATAGCCCGGGATCAGCAGGGCGATGGCGCCGCCGACTTCCACGAGGCCGGTGACGATCCGGAACCACTGGCCGACGCCGATGAGGTCGTAGACCTGCACCATCATCGGCACGCCGGCGAGCTTGGCGCCGCCGGCCGCCAGGAAGACCAGGGCGAGCAGGATCTGCAGCGACCAGGCGGAGACGGTGCGGGCGCGCGAGGGGGCGGGAGAGGCGGTCAGGGTCATGGACATGGACGTCATCCGGGTCTGCGTTCGCCAGGGCCGGGGCGGCTCGGCTGTGGGCAACGATCTAGGTGGCTTCCTTCCCCCAGCGAAGCCTATATCTTTCGATGTGTCCCATCACCTGGACAGATGGATGCTCGACCAGCTCACCCTCGATCAGCTCCGCACCTTCGTGGCCGCCGTGGACACCGGCAGCTTCTCCGCCGCCGGGCGCAAGCTCGGACGGGCGCAGTCCCTGGTGAGCCAGTCCCTGGCCAACCTCGAGGCGCAGTCGGGGGTGAAGCTGTTCGACCGCTCCAGCCGCTACCCGGTGCTGACGGAGTCTGGGCGCGTGCTCCTGGCCCATGCGCGCGCCACCGTGGCGGCCGCCGAGACCTTCAAGGCCCAGGCGCGCGACCTCGCCGGCGGGCTCGAGCCGGAGGTGAGCATCGTCCTCGACGTACTGTTTCCGATCCAGGTGGTGACGCGGGCGGTGGCGGCCTTCCAGCCGGCCTTCCCGGCGACGCCCCTGCGCATCCAGGTCGAGACCCTGGGGGCGGTCATCGCGCCGGTCCTCGACGGTCGCTGCGCCTTCGCGGTGGCGGGCGCGACGCCCCTGCTGCCCCCCGAGCTCGCCCGCGAGCCCCTGCGGCAGATCGAACTCGTGATGGTGGCGGCGCCCGACCACCCGCTCGCCGGCCGGCCCGGCCCGATCGCCACCGCCGACCTCGCCGAGCATGTCCAGCTCGTGCTGACCGATCGCAGCGACCTGACCAAGGGGCGGGAATTCGGTGTGTTCTCGCCGCGCACTTGGCGCCTCGCCGATCTCGGATCGAAGCACGCCTTCCTGCGCTCCGGCCTCGGCTGGGGCGGCATGCCCCTGGACGTGGTGGCCGAGGATCTCGCGAACGGCCAGCTCGTGCGCCTCGACGTCGCCGCCCTGCCGAAGGGCGGCCTGCTGCTGCCGATGTGGGCGGTCTACCCGATGGAGCGTCCGCCGGGACCGGCCGGCCGCTGGCTCATCGGCCAGCTGCGCGACGCCGCCCCGCGCCCCTGATCCGGGGGGCGGCCAGGTCGCGTCCGCGGCCATGCCGGCGATCAATGCCGAGATCGCTGTCGATGATCCGCACGATCACGCGCTCTTGAATCAGTTCAGCCAAAACAGCTCTTAAGTTGAATTGTTTTGGCTCAGTGTAAATGCTGAGCGTCAACTGTTCTCCATCAAATTTTAACAGGACGGATCGATGATAGGCACTCAATTCGAGGCGTAACGATGCTGTTTTTATCCAAGATCAAGATCCTGCCCAAGCTGGCGGCAGTCATCGGGCTGATCGCGCTGGTCGTCGGCGTCTGTATCTGGTTCGCCCAGGCCCGCATGACACAGATCGACGATGCCTATCGTCAGTTCATTTTCCAGGACGCCAAGGGGGCCGCGACGGCGCGCCGGGTGAATCGGATCGTCTTCGAGATGAACTACTGGGTCTACCGGATCATCGCCGAGACCGAGGAGGCCCAGCTGACGGCGGCCAACGCGGGATTCGAATCCACCCTCGCGCCGATGCGGCAGATCCTGGCCGACCTGCGCCGTCAGGCCCCGTCCTTCGGGACCCGCGTCGCGGCACAGACCGCGCGCGTCGAGCGCTTCGTGCAGGACGTGACCGAGGTCCGCCGCCTGGGCACGGAGAATCGGAACGCCGAGGCCATCGCCCTCGTGCACCGGGCCATCGACCCGAACTTCGCCCTCATGGTCCAAGAGGGCAAGGTGCTCGGGGACGACATCACCAAGGCCCTGGACGAGGGCTCGGAGGCGCTCACGGAGAAGACCAACGCCACGCGCCACAGCCTGATGCTCTTCAGTACCCTCGGCATGCTCGCCGGCCTCCTGGCCGCCGCCGCCGTGGGCGTGCTGGGGATCACCCGGCCGCTGGCCAGCCTCGTCCGGGTGCTCGAGCGCATGGCGCAGGGCTCGATCGCGGCCACGATCCCGGAGGCGCGCCGCGGCGACGAGGTCGGTGCCGTCGGGCGCGCCGTGGAGGGCATCAAGACGATGGTGGCGCAGAAGGCGGCCGAGCAGGCCGAGATCCGCCGCATCGCCGACGCGGCCGCCGTGACGGAGCGCAAGCGCACGATGATTGAACTCGCCGACGGCTTCGAGCAGGCCGTGGGCGGCATCGTCGGCCTGGTCTCGTCCTCCGCCACGGAGTTGCAGGCCACGGCCCAGCAGATGACCGCGACGGCCCAGGAGACCGCGACCCAGTCCACCCAGGTCGCGGCGGCCGCCGAGGAGGCCGCCTCGAACGTCGGCACGGTGGCGGCGGCCGCCGAGGAGCTCGGCAGCTCCGTTCAGGAGATCGGCCGCCAGGTCCAGGGTTCGGCGGGGCTGGCACAGGCCGCCGTCGGCGAGGCGGACCAGACGGGTCAGCTCGTCCAGGCCCTGCGGACCACGTCGGCCCGGATCGGCGACATGGTCGGGCTGATCTCGAACATCGCCGGCCAGACCAACCTGCTGGCGCTGAACGCCACCATCGAGGCAGCCCGCGCGGGCGAAGCCGGCCGCGGCTTCGCCGTGGTGGCGACCGAGGTCAAGGAGCTGGCCGGGCAGACCGCCCGGGCGACGGAGGAGATCGCGCGCCAGATCGGCGAGATCCAGGGCGTCACCGACCAAGCGGTCACCGCCATCGGGGGCATCACCGGCCGGATCCGCGAGATCGACGGGATGGCGACGGGGATCGCCGCAGCGGTCGAGCAGCAGGGGGCCGCCACCCAGGAGATCGTGCGCAACGTCGCCCAGGCCGCCCAGGGGACGAGCGCCGTGACCGGCAACATCTCCGGCGTGGCCCGGGCCTCGGAGGAGACCGGCGCCGCGGCCACGCAGGTCCTCGCCTCGGCCTCCGAACTGTCGCGCCAGTCCGAACACCTCAGCGCCGAGGTGAGCCGGTTCCTGTCGAGCGTCCGCGCCGCCTGAGATCGCGCGGGCGGGACCACCCGCCCACGTCAACCAAAACAGGTCCCGTGCCGGGGCCGCTCACCCGGGGAGCCGTCGCCGCGGCGCCGGCAGGCGCCCCCGGGCGGCGATTTCCTGAGACAAAGTGGCTCTGGAGTCACCGCGCCGGGTCCTGGCTCCGGCGGCGACAAGCTCGGCTTAGGCATTGGAGTGCGATCAACCGAAGGAGCAGCAACCGGAGGTTTCAGACTCGCCGATGCGGATGACGCCGGATCTCACGGGCCACCTGCGCTCGGCGCGCGCCTGGATCGGGCTCGGCGTCCTGGCGCCGCTCGGCCTCCTCGTGGTGTCCGGCCTGATGCTGATCGACCTGCGGGTCGACGCCTGGGACAAGGCCGCGCAGACCTCGCGCAACCTGCTCCAGGTCATCGAGCGCGACATCGCCCGCAACGTCGAGATCATCGACCTGTCCCTGCGCGGCGTGGTCGACAACCTGTCGACGCCCGGCTTCTCGTCCGTGAGCCCGGCCCTGCGCCAGCTCATCCTGTTCGACCGGGCCGTGACGGCGCGGGACATGGGGGTCTTTCTCGTGGTCGACGAGAACGGCGACACCCTCTTCGACGCCAACGCGATCCCGGCACGGCCCCTGAACAACGCCGACCGCAGCTACTTCCGCGCCCATCGCGACCGGCCCGATCTCGGCCTGTTCATCGGCGAGCCCGTCACCTCGCGCCTGCTCGGCGTTCCCGTCATCGTGCTCAGCCGCCGGATCACCAAGCCGGATGGCAGCTTCGGCGGCGTGGTCCAGGCTTCCCTGAAGCTCACCTATTTCAGCCGCCTGTTCGCCAACATCGCCCTGGGTGCCAAGGGCGCGATCAATCTCTACGCCCGCGACGGGCAGCGCATCATGCGGCATCCCGAGATCGCGGGCGCCATCGGGGACAACGTCGCGGCCTCCACGTCCTTCCAGCGCTTCGTGCGGGAGGACAGCGGCAGCTTCATCGGCAGCGCCGTGCGCAGCGACGAGCCGCGCCACCACACCTTCACGCGGATCGGCGATCTCCCCCTGATCCTGGCCGTGACCCTGGCACCGGACGAGATCGACGCCGAGTGGCGGGCCAAGGCCCTGGTGATCGGCAGCATCGTGCTGATCCTGTGCGGGCTCTGTGCCGGCCTCTCGCTGCTGTTCGGACGCGAGCTCCGGCACCGGGGACGGATGCAGCGGGAGCTGGCCCGCCTCTCCCTCACCGATCCGCTGACCGGCCTGCCGAACCGGCGCCGCTTCGAGGAGGCCCTGGCGGACGTCGAAGGCGGGCGCGTCACCCGCGACGAGCCTCTGTCCCTGCTCGTCATCGACGTGGATCACTTCAAGGCCGTGAACGACCGTTACGGGCACGCCGTCGGGGACGAGGTCCTGAAGGGCCTGGCGCGCTGCCTTCAGGCGAGTGTGCGCCACCCGGGCGATCTCATCTGCCGCGTGGGCGGGGAGGAATTCGTCATGCTGCTCCCCGGAACGGAGGTGGCGAGCGCCCAGCGGGTCGCCGACACCGTGCATGCCGAGGTCCATCGCCTCGGGCTCCCGGCCGCCGGTATCCCGGCCGGCGCCCTGACGGTGAGCATCGGCCTGGCGGGGACCGCGCCCGCGAGCGCCGCGCGCGGCGGCGCCACCGACCTCTACCGCGTCGCCGATGCGGCGCTCTACGCCGCCAAGGCGAGCGGTCGCAACCGGACCTGCAGCCGGTCATCGGCGCGCGAAGGCGCATCGGACGAGGAGGCGGAGGCCGCCTGAGGGCCGGCCGACGCGCGTGGCGGGGCGCGGGCAGCGCCGCGCGCGGCGCCCCGTTCGCCTCAGGCGGGCTCGTCCGGGGGGCGGGGCTGGGCCGGTGCGAACAGGTCGTCCGGCGGATCGACCACGACGCGGCCGCCGGCGACGTCGAGTTCCGGCACGAAGGCCTTGGTGAAGGGCAGGAGGGCGGTGGCGCCGCCCAGGGCCGGCTTGATCTCCAGGAGATCGCCGCCGCCGTAATTCGGCACGTCCGCGACGGTGCCCAGGACGGCGCCCTGGGTGTCGACCACCGAGAGGCCGACGAGGTCGGCCGTGAAGAACTCGTCCGCGTCCGAGACGGTGCCGAGGCGCTCGCGGGGCAGGAACAGGGCGAGGCGGTTGAGGCCTTCCGCGCCGGTCCGGTCGGTCACGCCCTTCACCCGCACGACCAGGAGGTCGGGGGAGGCGCCGCCGGCCTGGCGGACGTCGGTCAGGTCGATGCGGCGGCCGTCGGCACCGATCAGCGGCCCGTAGGACGCGATCGCCTGCGGGTCTCCGGTGTAGGATTTCAGCCGGACCTCGCCGTTGAGCCCGTGCGCCCGCCCGAACTCGCCCATCTGGACGAGGCTCGGGTCGGTGGGCGGCAGGGGCGCGTCGGCCTCGGGCCGCGGCCGGTGGGCCGAGGTGGCCGCATCGCTGCCGATGCGGCCGGGGCGCGCACGGCGGCCACCGTCACCGTGGGATGAAGAGCCTCCGGGACGGCGGGCCATGCGCGGATCCAGCCTCAGGCCGCGGCGTCTTCGGCCGGGGCGGCGGCCTTCTCGGCGCGCTTGGCGGCGCGCTCCTTGGCCTTCTCGCCCGGCTCGGCCTTCTGCGGGTTGTTGCGCGCGGGGCGCTTGGCGAGGCCGGCGGCGTCGAGGAAGCGCAGGACGCGGTCGGTGGGCTGGGCGCCCTTGGCGAGCCAGGCCTGGATCTTGTCGGCCTCGAGCACGATGCGGGCCGGATCGTCCTTGGCCTTCATCGGGTCGTAGACGCCGACCTTGTCGATGAAACGGCCGTCGCGGGGCGCGCGGGCGTCGGCGACGACGATGCGGTAGTACGGGCGCTTCTTGGCGCCGCCACGGGTGAGGCGGATCTTGAGGGACATGGGTCTACTCCAAAGGTCAGTGTGTCGTGTGAGGGCGAGAAGTGCGTAGCGAATGGCGAGTCCGTGGGCGTGAACCCGACTCGCTATGCGCTACGCCCCCCGTCGCTACTTCTTCTTCCCGAAGGGAAATCCGCCGAGACCCGGCAGGCCGCCGGGGCCCTTGGGACCCCCGAGCCCGGGCAGGCCCGGCATCTTGCCCCCGAGGCCCGGGGGCATCGGGGGGAGTTTGCCGCCGAGCTGCTTCTGCATGTCGGCGATCATTTCCGGCGTCGGCTCCGGCATGCCGGGGGGCAGGCCGGGCATGCCGCCCATTCCACCGCCGCCCATGCCTCCCGCACCCATGCCGAACATCGAGCCGAGGGCCTGGCCGATGCCGCGCTTGCCCGAGCCCATCGCCTTCATCATGTCGGCCATGGTCCGGTGCATCTTGAGGAGCTTGTTCAGCTCCTCCACCTTCGTCCCCGAGCCCGCAGCGATGCGCTTCTTGCGGGAATTCTTGAGGATGTCGGGATTCTTCCGCTCCTGCGCGGTCATCGACGAGATGATGGCCCGCTGGCGCTTGAACATGTTCTCGTCGAGATTGGCGTTCTCGACCTGCTTCTTCATCTGGCCCATGCCCGGAAGCATGCCCATCAGGCCGCCGATGCCGCCCATCTTCTCCATCTGGCCGAGCTGCATCGACAGGTCGTCGAGGTCGAACTTGCCCTTGCGCATCTTCTCCGCGGTGCGGAGCGCCTGCTCGTGGTCGATGGTCTCGGCCGCCTTCTCGACGAGGCTGACGATGTCGCCCATGCCGAGGATGCGGTTGGCGACGCGGGAGGGGTGGAACTCCTCCAGGGCGTCGACCTTCTCGCCGGTGCCGACGAGCTTGATCGGCTTGCCGGTGACGGCGCGCATCGACAGGGCCGCGCCGCCGCGCGAATCGCCGTCCATGCGGGTCAGCACGATGCCGGTGACGCCGAGGCGCTCGTCGAAGGCGCGGGCGGTGTTGACCGCGTCCTGGCCGGTCAGCGCGTCGGCGACGAGGAGCACCTCGTGCGGGTTGGTGGCGGCCTTGACCTCGGCCGCCTCCGCCATCAGCGCCTCGTCGAGGGTGATGCGGCCGGCGGTGTCGAGCATGACCACGTCGAAGCCGCCGAGGCGCGCCGCGTCCATGGCACGCCGGGCGATCTGCACCGCCGACTGGCCGGCGACGATCGGCAGGCTCTCGACTTCGACCTGCTTGGCTAGGATCGCCAGCTGCTCCATCGCGGCCGGACGGCGGGTGTCGAGGGAGGCCAGCAGCACCCGGCGCTTGTCGCGGGCGACGAGCCGGCGGGCGATCTTGGCGGTGGTGGTGGTCTTGCCCGAGCCCTGCAGGCCGACCATCAGGATGGCGACGGGGGCGGGGGCGTTGAGGTCGATGATGCCGGCTTCCGAGCCCAGCATCGCCACGAGCTCGTCGTTGACGATCTTGACGACCATCTGGCCGGGGGTGACCGACTTCAGGACGACGGCGCCGACGGCCTTCTCGCGCACCTTCTCGGTGAAGCCGCGCACCACCTCGAGGGCGACGTCCGCCTCCAGCAGGGCGCGCCGGACCTCGCGCAGGGCGGCGGTGACGTCGGCCTCGGTCAGGGCGCCGCGGCGGGTGAGACCGGAGAGAATCCCGGAAAGGCGATCGGACAGGCCTTCGAACATGCGTCAGGCTCCCTGGACCGGCATCGTCGTCGGACCGGTCACTGGTTCACGCCCGCGCTCTCGGCCCGGCGCGCCTGGAGCGCATCCTCGAAGCCGCGGAGCGCCTGGGCGAACTTGTCCCGGCACTCCGGGTTGCAGAACCCCACCACCGCGCCGTTGTAGAGGGTGAGCGAGTCGGCCGCGATCGGCTTGCCCGACCACGGGCAGGTGTCGTTCACCGCATCCTCGATGCGCAGGGTCGTGTTCGCGGCGGCGTTGGGCATCGGGACTCGCGACGACGGCGTGGACGGGGCCGACGCCCTGTCCCCAACGCGAAGCTCGCCCGAGGGCGCATCGCGCTGTCGGGCGTTGACCTCCGGCCTCGTGGGGCCGGTCGGCGTTCGTGATGACGATCAGACCGTCGAATGAATAGGGAGGCGGTTAGTCCGATGGCGGGGGCAAGTCAAGTTTTGCGGGTCCGGCGGGGCTGCGCCCTTGACATCGACTCGCCGTGCATGTAGGAATAATATCCTTATCCCCAATGCAGACGGCGCCGAATCATGCCCCGCCGGGGTCGGCGCATCGTGCCCAGACCCCGTTGTTCGAGGTGCCATGGTCGAACCGCCTGATCCCAGGACCCTCCTGATCGCGAACGAACGCGCGAAGCTGACGGCCACCTACGTGAACGGAGTCGCCATCGCCGTCCTCGCCGTGGGCGGACTCGCGCCGCTGTTCTCCCAGCGCGCCGCATCGGCGGCTCCACCCGATCAACCTTGGCTCACACCGGTGCTCTCCCTGCTTTGCATCTGCGTCAGCGGAGCCCTACATTGGGCGGCAAGAGGTTTTTTGCGGGAACTCCGGTAATGGACGCCCACACCCTGACCCTGCTGCTGTTCCCGCTCGGCGCCTTGGCGCTGGGCCTGGGAACGCTGTGGTTCGCGCGCCGCGTCCATTGAACCCGGCCGGCCGACCGATCCGATCAGCGCCCCGCCGCCGGGAGCGCGGGCAGCGCCGTCAGGGTCGCGTCGGAAAATGCCATCGCCTTGAACAGGCTGCCCATGCCGCGCCGCGCGGGGTCGGTGAGGCGGGTCGCCGCCGCCGTGATCGCATCGCGCTGCACCGGGCTCGCGTCCCGTCCCAGCCGCTCGGCGCGCGCGCGCAGGCCGAGGGCCAGGAGGAAGTCGCGCTGGTCCACGGGGCCGTGCAGGATCGCGCCCTCACCGGTGGCGGCCCGGCCGAGGGCGGCGAAATCCACGTGGGTGGTGAGGTCGGCCTCGCCGGGGGTGGCCAGCGGCGGAACGAAGGCGTGGCCGCGCAGAGCCTGGAGCGAATCGCCGAAGCCCGGCCGGACATGGCCGTAATCGACGAGGAGGACGGCGCCCCGGTCGGCGACGACGCGGCGGGCGAGGCTGCGCACGGCCTCGAGGGCGGCGCCCGGCAGGGTCATCAGGACGCCGGTGGGGCCGCTCGCGCTGATGCGCGTGTCCGGCTCCGCCGCCAGCCCGAACGCGAGGGCATTGCCGTCCGCTGAGAGGCCGACGAGGCGCTCGAACCAGCCGCGCTCGGCGCGCTGGAACTGGCGGACCGGGAGGGCGTCGAAGAACTCGTTGGCGATCACGAGGGTCGGGCCGGGCGGCAGGGTCTCGATCGACGCGTGCCAGGTCGGGGCGGCGGCCGAGAGCCGGGACTCCTGCTCGGCCCGCAGCACCGGGCTCGTCTCAACCAGGTGCAGGGCCGGGCGCAGATCCGGGGCGGCGCGGCGCAGCGCCCGCAGGGCATCCTGCATCAGGGTGCCGCGGCCCGGGCCGAGTTCCACCAGGGCGAGGTCGGCCGGCGCGCCCATCGCGCCCCAGCTCGCCGCGATCCAGATCCCGATGAGCTCGCCGAACATCTGGCTGATCTCGGGGGCGGTGATGAAGTCGCCGCGGGACCCGAGGGGGTCGCGGGTGCGGTAGTAGCCGTGCACCGGATGGCCGAGGCAGAGGCCCATGTAGCGATCGAGCCCGATCGGACCCGAGGCCAGGATCTCGTCGCGGAGCGCGGCGAAGAGCGGGCTCGTCACGCCGGATCGACCTTCGCGGGCGAAGCGGCCACGTCCTCGATCGCCACGCGCGGACGGGTGGTGCCGCGCAGGGCCAGGACGATGGCGGCGATGCCGACGAGCGCCATCGGCACGCAGAGCACCATCCCCATGGTGATGCCCCCGGTCGACCAGCCCTCGGTGCCGAACAGGTAGCCGAGCTGGCGGTCGGGCTCGCGGAAGAACTCGCAGAACGTGCGCGCGATGGCGTAGCCGAGGACGAAGATGCCGCCCATCAGCCCGGGCTTGCGGAAGCCGCGGGCCCGCACCGCGATCATCATCACCACGAACAGGAGGGCGCCCTCGGTGGCCGCCTCGTAGAGCTGGCTCGGGTGCCGGGGCAGGGGGCCGCCGGTGGGAAACACGATGGCGTAGGGGAAATCCGGGGCGATGCGGCCCCAGAGCTCGCCGTTCACGAAGTTGGCGATCCGCCCGAAGAACAGCCCGATCGGCACCACGACGGCGGCGAGGTCGAGGAGCGTGAGGGCCTGGAGCTTCCGGGAGCGGGCGAACAGCACCATGGCGAGCACCGCGCCGAGGAAGCCGCCGTGGAACGACATGCCGCCGTTGCGGATGGCCAGGATCTCGATGGGGTCGGCGAGGTAGAGCGGCAGGTTGTAGAACAGCACGTAGCCGATGCGTCCGCCGAGGACGACGCCCAGCGCCACCCAGACGATGAGGTCGTCGATGTCGTTCAGGCTCGGGCGCCGGACCACGCCCCAGTAGCGGTCCGCCGCCACCAGCCGGCGGGCATAGTACCAGCCGCCCAGCAGGCCGACGATGTAGGCGAGGGCGTACCACTTGATGGTGATCGGCCCGATCGCCACCGCCACCGGATCGATGGCGGGGAAGGGCAGGGCGAAGAGCGGCGGCATCGGCGAGGCGTCCCGGTTGAGCCGGGGCATTGGAGCCAAGCCCGCCGGGGGGTCAACCCCGCCAGGCACATGGCCGGCGGACACCGCCGGCCCCTGTCATCCCGTCCTGCGGTCAGGCCGCAGGGGGCACGTCTCCGCGATGCCTCGCCTGCGGCCGCGCTCAGGCGGCCCGGACGGTGGCGAGGAAGCTCGCGACTTCCGCGCGCAGCTCTTCGGACTGCCGGGAGAGGTCCGCGGAGGCGCGCTGCACCTGGTCCGCCGTCGCGCCCGCCTCTGCGGCCGAGCGGGCCACCGCCTCGATATCCTGGCTCATGGCCCCCGTGCCCGCGGAGGCCTGGCCCATGTTGCGCACGATCTCCTGGGTCGTCACACCCTGCTCCTCCACCGCGGCGGCGATGCTGCTGGTGACGAAGCTCATGCCCTCGATCCGCGTGACGATGCTGCGGATCGCGCCCGTGGCGCCGGTGGTGGCCGAGCGGATGGCATCGACCTGCTCGGCGATCTCCGTGGTGGCCCGGCTGGTCTGCTCGGCGAGGTTCTTCACCTCCGCGGCGACGACCGCGAAGCCGCGCCCCGCCTCGCCGGCCCGGGCCGCCTCGATGGTGGCGTTGAGCGCCAGCAGGTTGGTCTGGCTGGCGATCTGCGAGACCAGGCCGACCACGTCGCCGATCCGGGTCGCGGCCTCGGACAGGGTCTGCATGGTGGCGGCGGTACGGCCGGCCTCGTCGACGGCCTGGGCCGACATGGTCGAGGCCTGCTCGACCTGGCGGCCGATCTCGCCGACCGTGGCGCCGAGCTCCTCGGCTGCCACCGCCACGGCGTTGACGTTGCCTGCGGTCTCCTGCGCGGTCGCCGCCACGGAGGTGGAGCGACGCGCCGTGCCGGCCACCGCCTCGGTCATGCCGGTGGCGGCGCCCTGCAGGTCGCCGGAGGCCTGCGAGACCGTGCCGACGATGCCGCCGACGGAGCGCTCGAAGCGGTCCGCGAGGTCACGCAGCAGGGCGCGCCGCTCGGTCTCCTCGCGCAGGCGGGCGGCCTCGGTGGTCTTCAGCTGCTGCGCGGCCTCCTCCAGGGAGATGTCGCGGATGGTGACGACGGCCCGGGCAATGTCGCCGATCTCGTCGGCGCGCCGGCTGCCGGGCACCTCGGCGAGGGATTCGCGGCGGGCCAGCGCCTGCAGGGCCCGGGTCAGCGCGCCGAGGGGACCCACGATGGTGCGGGCGAAGAGGAGGCCGAGGATCGCCGTGGCGGCCAGGACGGCCAGCGCCGTCACCGCCAGGGCGCGGGTGAGGGCGCCCACCGCCGCGAGGGTCTCGTCCTCGGCCTGC
The DNA here is from genome assembly GCF_002917135.1 of Methylobacterium sp. V23. NCBI lineage: Bacteria > Pseudomonadati > Pseudomonadota > Alphaproteobacteria > Hyphomicrobiales > Methylobacteriaceae > Methylobacterium > Methylobacterium sp. V23. The sequence goes on along the minus strand of NZ_PDHT01000009.1, from coordinate 149,973 downwards.
TCGGCCAGAATCGTCCAGGGCGCACCGAGCACCGAGACCTTGGCGGTCGCGACCATCCGTTGGCCGGCGCCGTTCGCGTAGGTGAAGGGGCGCTCGCTCGCGAGGTCCGCCTTGTCGAGGCCGAGGGCGGTCGCGGGCTTGCCGGCCGTGACGGCCGGGGACAGGGGCGGGTTGGTCCGCAGGGCGCCGTCGGCGCCCACGGCGAGGATCTGGCCGGTCTCGCCGAGGCCGGCCCGGTCCGAGAGGGTGCGGTCGAACAGGGCGGGGGTCAGGCGCAGGAGGACGAATCCGATGCGCGCGGCCTCCTGGCCGGTGCCCATGGCGACGTTGGCGCGGCGGGCGATGGACCGGCCGATGAAGGCCGACGGGACGGCCTCCGCCGGGTAGGCGGCATAGTCCTCGTAGAGCGTCGCGTCGGATTCGGCGCCCTTCAGGCGCGTCACCAGGCGGGCGAGGCCGGTCGAGGCCAGCTCGGGCTCGGACAGCGCGTGGCCGAAATCGGCGCCCTTCGTGGTGGTATAGACGACGCGCCCGTCCTCCGACACGAAGACGAGATCGGCGTAGCCCGGGCGCTCGAGCAGCTTGCGGGCGACTTCCTGCACCTTGGCGTGGCGGCGCCCGTACATGGTGCCCGGAGCCTCGGCACCGAGGCGCGCCTCGAGGTTGGCGCCGCCCGTATAGGTCCGGACGAGCCCGGCGAAATCGGCCTTGGCGGGGTCGAGGGCTTCGGCCAGGTCGCCGAAATTGCCGCCGACCTGCGGGTTGCCCGCGACGGTGACGAGGTCGCCGCCGATCCGCTCGGCGATCAGCTCGATCCCGGCCTTCCGGGCCGAGGCGGCGAACTGGAGGCGTTCCCGGGCCGCGTCGACGAGGCCGGAGCGGGCGCTGTACCAGCTCAGCCCGCCCATCACCGTGGCGCTGACGAGGGCCAGGCCGACGGTGATCGCGGGCAGACGAAAGTTGAGGCTGGTCAAACGCGGCATTGGTTACGCCCGAAGAGGAAGTGCGGACATCGTTGCTAAGGGAGAAAGTTGAATTAAAACTTTCGTCCGGCGCGTCTTCGGGTGGTATTCAGAATACGTGCCGGCGACGGATCAGCCGCCGAACCTTATCATTTGTTGCTGCCGCACCGGCGCGCGAACGAGCGGGCATTGAAACGCCCCGTCCTCCCGCAATCCGTGATTGCTGCGTCGCGCAGCGCGTCGACGTCAGGCCGCGACGCCCCCCATGCCGTGCCCATCGTCGAGGAACATCCGGTAGGCCGGGTTGTCGGTCTCGTCGACGCACGGGTAGTGCAGGGCCTCGATCGCCGCGTCGAAGCGGGCGCGCTCGGCCGGCGGCACATCGATGCCGGCGAGGACGCGGCCGTAATCGGCGCCGTGGTTGCGATAGTGGAACAGCGTGATGGCGAAGCCGTCGCCCAGGGCATCGAGGAACTTCATCAGCGCCCCCGGCCGCTCGGGGAACTGGAAGCGGTAGAGCCGCTCGTCGGCGAGGCCGGTGGCGCGCCCGCCCACCATGTAGCGGATATGGACCTTGGCCATCTCGTTGTCGCTCATGTCGACGGTGCGGTAGCCGGCAGCCTTCAGCGAGTCGATGAGGGCGTGCTTCTCCCGCAGGCCGCCGGCGAGGTTGATGCCGACGAAGATCTGCGCGTCGGCACCCGCCGCGTAGCGGTAGTTGAACTCGGTGATCGCCCGGGGCCCGAGGGTCTGGATGAAGGCGCGGTAGGCGCCCGGCCGCTCCGGGATGGTCACGCCGAGCAGGACCTCGCGCTGCTCGCCGAGCTCGGCGCGCTCGGCGATGTGGCGCAGGCGGTCGAAGTTGAGGTTCGCGCCGCTGGAGATCGCCACCAGGGTGCCGGTGCCGCCGTCCTGCCGGGCGGCGTAGGCCTTGGCGCCGGCCAGCGCCAGGGCGCCCGAGGGCTCCGAGATGGCGCGGGTGTCGTCGAAGATGTCCTTCACCGCCGCGCACATGGCGTCGGTGTCGACGGTGATGACCTCGTCGAGGAACTCGCGGCAGAGGCGGAAGGTCTCGGCGCCGGCCTCGCGCACGGCGACGCCGTCGGCGAACAGCCCGACGGTCGGCAGCACCACGCGCTCGCCGGCCGCCAGGGCCGCGGCCATGCAGGCGGCGTCGTCCGGCTCGACGCCGATGACCTTGGTCTCGGGCCGCAGGTATTTCACAAAGGTGGCGATGCCGGCCGCGAGGCCGCCGCCGCCGACGGGCACGAAGATCGCCTCGATCGGCCCGGAATGCTGGGTGAGAATCTCCATCCCGATGGTGCCCTGGCCGGCGATCACGTCGGGATCGTCGAAGGGATGCAGGAAGGTCAGGCCGTCGCGCGCCTCCAGCTCCCGGGCATGGCCCAGGGCCTCGTCGAAGGCATCGCCGAACAGGATGACCTCGGCGCCGCGGGCGCGGCAGGCATCGACCTTGATCGCCGGGGTGGTGCGCGGCATCACGATCACCGCGCGGACGTTGAGGCGGGCGGCCGCCAGGGCGACGCCCTGGGCATGGTTGCCGGCCGAGGCGCAGACGACGCCCTTGGCCAGCAGCTCGGGGGCCAGACCCGACATCTTGTTGTAGGCGCCGCGCAGCTTGAACGAAAAGACCGGCTGCAGGTCCTCGCGCTTCAGGAGCACCGGGCGGGCCAGGCGCACCGACATGCGTGGCATCGGGTCGAGGGGGCTCTCGATCGCGACGTCGTAGACGCGGGCGGTGAGGATCTTGCGGATGTAGTCGGTCAAGGAGACACGGGCTCCGGCAGCGATGCGGTGCGAGGGGAACTCGCCCCGCACATAGGCGCTCGGCGCGCGAGAAGCGAGCGAGGCGCTGTCGCGGGCCGAGCCCCGTCCCGCGACGGGGGCGCGGGCGCCATCCGTGGCGGGCGGGCAGGATCTCTCGTCGACGGGATCTCGTCGAGGGAGTCTCGTCGACGGGGCCTACTTGTCGAACAGGGCCTGCAGGGCCGCGCGGTCCTTGGTCTTGGGCAGCGCGATCAGGGTGAGGATCCGCGCCTTGTCCGGCGTCAGGTCGTCGGCGAAGACGGCGCCGGCCTTCAGCAGCGTGTTGCCGCCGCCCTTGAAGCCGTACACCGGCAGGGCGCGGCCGTTAGGGACCTTGGTGGCCACGATGACCGGTACGCCCTTGCCGATGACCTCCGCGATGGCGTCGTGCATCTCGGCGTTCATGTTGCCCCAGCCATAGGCCTCGACGACGATGGCCTCCGCGCCGGTCTCGGCCGCATGGCGCACCTGGCTGCCGTCGGCACCCGCATACATCGCCACCAGGTCGACCCGCGGCATGCGCTCGGGCAGGGGCAGCGTCTGGCGGCGCAGGGACTTGCGGCTGAACACGACCCGATCCTCGTCCACGTAGCCGAGGAAGCCCGCATCGCCGGAATTGAAGGTCTCGACGTTACTCGTGTGCGTCTTGCGCACCTCGCGGGCGGCGTTGATGTGGTGGTTGAGCGTCACCGTCACGCCCATGCCGGTGGACCCGTCGGCGAGGATCTGCCGGGCGGCGTTGAGGAGGTTGCGCGACCCGTCCGAATCCCAGTCGGAGGCGTTGCGCTGGGCGCCCACCAGCACGATCGGCTTGTCGCTCTTGACGGTGAGGTCGAGGAAGTAGGCGGTCTGGTCCAGCGTATCGGTGCCGTGCAGGACGATGGCGCCGCGGATCGCGGGATCGGCCAGGATCTCGTCGACCTTGCGGGACAGGCCGGGCCAGCGGTCCGGTCCCATGTAGTCGCTCGGGACGTTGCTGAACTCGGTCACGGCGATCGCGGCGATGTCCCTGAGCTTCGGGACCGCCGCCACGAGGTCCTCGCCCGACAGCGCCGGCACCGGCGCATGGGTGGTGGGGTCGAGCTTCATCGCGATGGTGCCGCCGGTCGCGATCACGGCGATCTTCGGCAAATCCGGCTTCGAGGTGTCCGCCTTCGACGTGTCCGCCTTCGACGTGTCCGCTTTCGAAGTGCCGGCTTTGGAAGTGTCGGCCGCAGCCACAGGATGCATCAGCAGAAGGAGACCGCCCAGGCCGAACAGTGTTTGTCTCAGGAGTGTGGCGACCGCCATGAACGCACCTCGGATGCTTCAAGTCGTTCCGTCAGGGATCGACCGGGCATCCAGCGTTGACGGACGGCTGCATCCTTGTCCAGGCCGCAGGGCCCGGTGCTTCATCTCGCGACCTGCGGATGTCGTCGACGAACGTCTTTCGCGAAGCCCGTCAGGGGAGATCGGACAGCCGCTCGAACAGGGCTGCGATCCAGACCAGGGCGGCGATCCCCTGCGCGGAGAAGGTCCCGGCCGAGGCGAGATCCTTGACGATGCCGATCTTGGGGTGCCGGCCCGGATGCAGGTGGTCGCAGAGTTTCTCCACCGCGGTGTTCAGGAACTCGGCTGCGAGCATCAGGAGCAGGCTCGCCACCAGGGCGACCCGGACCCACAGGCCCGACCCGAGGAGCAGCGCCAGGGGCAGCCCGAGGGCCAGGAGCACGAGTTCGAGGCGCACCGCCCGCTCGGTCCGGGCGCCGTGCACGAGGCCGCGCCAGGAATTCAGGAAGGCGAGGTAGAGGGCGCGCATGTCCGGACGCCCGCTCAGGGCGCCGCGGGGGCGCCGCGGGCGATCCACTTCGCCACGATCGGGCCCGTCACCAGCACCACGAACAGCCGCAGCGTCTGCACCGCCAGCACGAAGGACACGTCGACCTTGGAGCCGACCGCGATGATGGCCACCGAATCGAGCCCGCCCGGGCTCGTCGCGAGATAGGCGGTGAGGAAGTCGATGGGCAGCAGGAAGGTCAGGCCGTAGGCCCAGCCGCCGCAGAGCGCGATGACCCCCAACGTGGCGATGACGATGCCCGGCATGGCGCCGAGCGTCTCGCGCAGGGTCTCGCGCCGGAAGCGCAGGCCGACATACCAGCCGATGGTGGCGTAGGCGAGGTCGAGGAGCGGCATCGGCAGCGCCATGGAGACCAGGCCGGAGGCGTGCAGGGCGGCGCCGAGCAGCATCGGCCCGGTCAGGGCGAAGGCCGGCAGGTGCAGCAGCTTGGCGAGGCCCGCGCCGCAGGCGGCGACCGCGAGGGTCGCCAGGAGCGCGAGCGGAGCCACCGAGACGGGATCGGCAGCCGGGACCACGTCGGAGACGTTGGTGAGCAGGCGCGCCATGATCGAGGCCGAGAGCACCACGGCGACCACGCGCACGTATTGCATGAAGGCGACGAGGCGCGGGTCGGCACCGTATTCCTCCGACATCGCCACCATGGCGGCGGCCCCGCCGGGCGACGAGCCCCAGGCGGCGGTCGAGCCCGGCAGGATGCGCAGGCGGGTCAGGGCCCAGCCGACCGCCCCGCCGACCAGGACGGTGACCAGCACCACGGCGAGGATGAGGAAGCCGTCATCCACCACGGTGGCGACGATCTCGCCCGTCACCGTGTGGGCCACGAGGCAGCCGATCATCGCCTGGGCGGCCTGGAAGCCGAACTTCGGCACCGAAAGGTTCGCGCCCCCGACCCCGAACGCGATGGCCGCCACCATCGGCCCGAGCAGGAGGGCCGCCGGGAAATGCGCGTGGTCGAGGGCGTAGGCCAGGAGGCCGGAGGCCGCGAGAAGAGCCGCCCAGCGGCCGAGGAAGCGCAGTGCGAACACGATGATACCGGGGAGTGGATGGATACCGGGGAGCGAATGGATACCGGGAAGTGGATGCCGGGAGGGGCTGCCCGGAAGGGGATGCCGGGAACTGGCCGGGCCGGAACGCCCGTCGCGCCGGGCGCTACACCGGATCGCTCACGCTGTCACGGCGCCCCGCGCGCGGACGTGGCATGCCGTCGTCCCGGCAGGCCGCGGTGCCCGCCGGCGCATGGGCCCGGAAGAAGGCGGCCAGATGGGCGAGGCCGTCGGCGCGCGGATCGCTGGTGCGCCAGGCCAGGGCCACGGTGCGCCCGGGCCCATCGACGTCGAAGCTGCGCGTCACGGTGAGGCCGCTGGGATCGGGTCCGGAGGGGACCGCCAGGGCCGGGAGCAGGGTGTAGCCCGCCCCCGCCGCCACCATCGAGCGCAGGGTCTCCAGGCTGGTGGCGTGGCGCCCGGCGGCCGAGCCGGCTCCGCAGGCCGCCACGGTCTGGTCGCGCAGGCAATTGCCCTCGTCGAGCAGGAGGAGGTCGGGGCCGGCAATGTCGGTGGCCCGCAGGGCGCCGCCCCGGGCGAGGGGATGCTCGGCCGGGCAGGCGAGCTGGAACGGCTCGACGAAGAGGGGCGACACGGTCAGGCCCGAGGCCGGGACCGGCAGGGACACGAGCGCGGCATCGATGCGGCCGTTGCGCAGGCCCTCCAGAATCTCGGCCGTGCGCGCCTCGCTCAGGGCGAGCGCCAGGAGGGGGAATTCCTGGCGCAGGGTGCGCAGGATCAGCGGAAACAGGTAGGGCCCGAGGGTCTGGATCGCCGCCAGGACGAGGCGGCCGGTCAGCGGCGCGCCGCGCCCCTCGCTTGCCAGCACCAGGAGGCGCTGGGCCTCCGCCATCACGATGCGGGCCTGCCGCACGATGGTCTGCCCGGCCGGCGTCAGCATCACCCGCCGGTTGCCGCGCTCGAACAGGGCGAGGCCGAGGAGATCCTCCAGCTTGCGGACCTGGACGCTCAGGGTCGGCTGGCTGACGTTGCAGCGCTCGGCGGCTCGGCCGAAATGCATCTCCTCCGCCACGGCGACGACGTATTCGAGATCCCGCAGGGACAGGCCGGACATATTCATAGGCGATGCCTATCATTGCGTTCGCCACGATGCATTAGCCAAATCGCCCGCGGCGGGTCATAAGGCTGTCTCAGAACCATTCCAGGCTTTCTGCGAAGGTCTGGTTTTCTGCCAAGATCTGGATGCGGCCATCGCCGCGTCGATCGATTCCGAGCGAGAGAGCACCGCATGAGCGATCAGCGCCCGATTCTCACCACCCGTCAGGGCCACCCGGTTCGCGACAACCAGAGCACCCGGACGGTGGGCGAGCGCGGCCCGGCGACCCTCGAGAACTACCAGTTCATCGAGAAGATCACCCATTTCGACCGTGAGCGCATTCCGGAGCGCGTGGTGCATGCCCGTGGCGCCGGCGCGCACGGCTATTTCGAGGCCTATGGCAAGATCGGCAACGAGCCGGCCTCCAAGTACACCCGCGCCCGCGTGCTGAACGAGACCGGCGTGAAGACGCCGATGTTCGTGCGCTTCTCCACCGTGGCCGGCGCCAAGGAGTCCCCTGAGACCGAGCGCGATCCGCGCGGCTTCGCGGTGAAGTTCAAGACCGTCGACGGCAACTGGGACCTCGTAGGCAACAACCTCAAGGTTTTCTTCATCCGCGACGCGATCAAGTTCCCCGACATGATCCACGCCTTCAAGCCGGACCCGGTGACGAATCGCCAGGAGGCGTGGCGCTTCTTCGACTTCGTGGCCCAGCACCCCGAAGCCATCCACATGGTCACGCACCTGAAGTCGCCGTGGGGCATTCCCGCCAACTATCGCGAGATGGAGGGCTCAGGCGTCAACACCTACAAGCTGGTCAACGACCAGGGCGAGGCCGTGCTCTGCAAGTTCCACTGGGAGCCCAAGCAGGGCATCCGCAACCTGACCTCGGCGCAGGCTTCCGAGATCCAGGCCAAGGATGTCGGCCACGCGACGCGCGACCTGTACGACAACATCAAGGCCGGCAACTTCCCCGAGTGGGAGTTCTGCGTGCAGATCATGCCGGACGGCCCGAACGACCACCTGTCGTTCGATCCCCTGGACGATACCAAGCTGTGGCCCGTAGAGGATTTCCCGCTTCTGCCCGTCGGCCGCATGGTGCTGGACCGCGTGCCGGACAACTTCTTCGCGGAAGTCGAGCAGTCGGCCTTCGGAACCGGCGTCCTCGTGGACGGCATCGATTTCTCGGACGACAAGATGCTTCAGGGGCGGACGCTGTCCTACTCGGACACGCAGCGCTACCGCGTCGGCGCCAACTACCTGCAGCTGCCGATCAACGCGCCGCAGCCGGGCGTGAAGGTCTATTCGAACCAGCGCGACGGGCAGATGACCTACGGCGTCGACGGCACGGGTCCGAACAAGCACATCAACTACGAGCCCTCGACCCTGGCCGAGGGCCTGCGCGAGGCCCCGAAGCCGGCGCGTGACTACCACCAGCCGGTCCAGGGCAACCTCGGCCGCTACCAGACCTCGCGCACCGAGGACGACTACACCCAGGCGGGCGTGCGCTACCGCTCGTTCCAGGATTGGGAGCGCGACGACCTGATCGCCAACCTCGTCGGCGACATGAAGCAGTGCCCGGAAGCCATCCAGCTGCGGATGGTCTGGCACTTCCTCCATGCCGATGAGGATTACGGCCGCCGCGTCGCCGAGGGTGCGGGCATCGACCTGGAGAAGGCCCGTGCCCTGCCGCCGCTGCCGGGTCGCGCGGCTCCGGGCAAGCGTCTTCAGTCCGAGACCTACACCGACGGCAGCCAGGCCCACAGCATCGCCGCCGAGTAAGGCCCAGGTCGTTTCGGGGCGACCCCAAGTCGTCCTTCAGTGACCACCAGTCGTCCTCGGACGACCCTCAGAGCCCCGCCGGGTCGCAGGACCCGGCGGGGCTTTTTCGTGGACGCCGCAACGCATCGGCGAGCCGGGCTTCTCGGTTTGCCGGCGTCGGAGTGGGGGAGGGACTGACGGGAGACCGCCGTCACCGGGGCCCGTGGCCACAAGACCTTCTTCCGGCCAATGCTGGATCAACGCAATACTTTGACAGCAGAAGTCTTTGATGATTGGAGAAACAGGCGGATTTGACGCCAATTAGAGCGTTGTCCGCGAAAAATCTTACCCTCTCTTCATCTGTGTCGACGATCAATGACGCGAGGGCGGCCTCCGGTTGCCGGCCCAACGAACGGATTGAGATCGGCATCGACCATGACCGCCCCGCCACCTGTCGACGTGAGCATCGAGCGCGATCAGGTCAGCGACGTCCTGCGCGGTGTGAACGCGACCCTGGTCGCGAACCTCTTCGTGTCGTGCTCCCTGGCCGGCATGGTCTGGCACCTGGTGCCTCATGCGCAGATCCTCGGCCTGCTCGCGCTGAATGCCGGGATCAATGCCGGCCGCGGCCTGCTCGTCCGGGTCTGGCTCCGGACGGATCTGCCGCTCGCGGCGCCGGGCCGGGTGCTGACCTCTTGCTGGATCGGGGCCCTGCTGTCGGGGCTCTGCTGGGCCGCGGCGCTCGTTGGCCTCGCCTATTACGGACAGGCCTACACGATCTCGACCGGCCTCGCCTTCCTGAGCGTCAATGCCGGCGCGATCATCCAGAACAAGTTCGCCCGAGCGCCGGCCGTCGCGTTCGTGCTGCCGAACCTCACGATCCTGATCCTGCTCTTCCTCCTCGACCGCTCGTTCGGCGCACAGATCGTCGCCGTGAACCTCATCCTGCTGACGGCGCTCCTGCTCCACTGCGCCAACGAGCAGGAACGGCACTACCTGCGGACGAAACGCCTGACCTACGAGGCGGTCGCGCTCACGGAGTCGCTGAAGGCGGCGAACGTTGCGGCCGGACATGCGATGCGCTGCCTCGCGCATTCGGCCACGCACGATCCCCTGACCGGGCTCGTCAACCGCGCCGCCTATCGGGAGGCCTTTGAGGCCCGTCTGGCCCCGCCCGACACGACGACGTTCTGGATCATGATGATCGACCTGGACCGCTTCAAGCGGATCAACGATCGGTTCGGGCATGGTGTCGGCGATACGATCCTGGTGGAGGTCGGGACGAAGCTGCGCCGGATCCTCGGGCCAGGTTCGGTGGTCGCCCGCCTGGGTGGAGACGAGTTTGCGGCGCTGATTCCGGCCGGTCCCGGCGATCCGGAAGGCGAGTGCCTGGCGCAGGCGGTGGTCTCCGGCCTGGAGAGCCTTCTCCTGCCCTCCGGGCAGACGCTGCAGGCGGGTGCCAGCGTGGGCCTCGCCCACCACCCCCGCGACGGTCGGACCCGGATGGACCTGCAGATCCACGCGGATCTCGCCCTCTATGCCGCCAAGGCGGAGGGGCGCGGCACTTGGCGGCCCTTCCGCGAGGCCATGGCCGCACGGGTGAAGGCGCGTCACGTCATCGAGCGGGATCTTCCCGAGGCGCTGGAGAGCGGAGCGATCCAGGCCTGGTTCCAGCCGCAGCTGGACTGCAGCACCGGGCGGGTCATCGGATTCGAGGCGCTCCTGCGCTGGAAGCACCCCGCTTTGGGCTGGATCTCGCCACCGGACGCGATCGCGGCCGCCGCCGCGACCCGGCGCTCGCAGGACCTGACCCGGACCATCCTGAGGCAGTCCTGTCGCATGGCGCAGCTCCTCGAAGGCGGCGGTCACGACGCGGCCGTGGTCTCGGTCAACGTCTCGCCCACCGAGTTCGGGGCCTATCCGCTCGCCGAGATGGTGGCGGCGGAACTGGCCGCCCACCGTCTGTCCGCCACCCGGATCGCCCTCGAGATCACCGAAGAGGCGGTCTACTCGAACGAGCGCGGCGGCAAGGACGTGGATGCCCTCGTCGACATGGGGGTGGGCATCATCGTCGATGATTTCGGGGTGGCGTATTCGTCGATCGGATCGCTGCGCGACCTGCGCTTCGACAGCCTGAAGGTCGACCGGAGCTTCATCCAGCGGATCGTCGACACGCCCCAGGACCAAGTGCTCCTGGAAGCCATCCTGGCCTTCGCCCGCACCCTCGGGGTCAAGGTGCTGGCGGAGGGGGTCGAGACGCGGGCGCAGTTCCAGCTGCTGCGCCAGCTCGGATGCCCGGCCGTGCAGGGCTACCACTTCGCCCGGGCCATGCCGCCGCAGCAGGCCCTGGCCTGGATCACCGGGAACGATCTCGTCGCACGCCTCGCCCGGCAGGGCTGGGCGGCCGGCGGTTGGACGATCGCGGCGCGCCGGGTGGTCGCGGCGGCCTGATCGTCGACCCGTAAAAAAGGCCCGCTCGATCGCGCGAGCGGGCCTGATGATGCGAGGGACCGGCGCGCGGGGCGCCGCCCAGATCCGACTCGGCGCCAATCTAGCGCCGCGTCAGCCTTACTCGGCGGCGGTCTTCGCGGCGCTCTTGGCGGCCTTCTCGGCCTTCCGGGCATCCTTGTTCGCCTTCGAGGCATCGGCCTTGGCGGCCTTCTCGGCGGGGCGATCGGCACGCTCGACGATACGGGCGGACTTCCCGCGACGGTCGCGCAGGTAGTACAGCTTGGCGCGACGCACCTTGCCGCGGCGGACAACGGCGATCGAATCGATCAGCGGCGAGTAGAGCGGGAACACGCGCTCGACGCCCTCGCCGTAGGAGATCTTGCGGACGGTGAAGCTCTCGTTGAGGCCGCCGCCGGAGCGGGCGATGCACACGCCCTCGTAGGCCTGCACGCGGGTGCGCTCGCCTTCCTTCACCTTGACGTTCACGGTGACCGTGTCGCCGGGCTGGAAATCGGGGATCGTCTTGCCGAGCGAAGCGATCTGCTCCTGCTCGAGCTGCTGGATGATGTTCATGGTCAAGTTCCTGCCGGTGCGCGCCCGGGATCCCCGGATGGGACCGCGTGCGTCAGGATTTCGGCATCCTGTTTTGAATTGAGGCGGGCCATACACGAGGTGCGGCCGCTTGTCCAATAGCCGGCAGCCGATCCACGCGGGCGCGTCTCCCGCGAACCGGTGCGGTTGAGAAAATCCCGCGCACGGTCCACATGGGGAGAGCGGCGGCGACGTCCGCCGCCATTCCCGGCCGGCCTTGAACCGGCGCAGCGGACGAGGATCCTGTCCACCATGTTCATCCAGACCGAAGCCACCCCGAACCCCGCCACCCTGAAGTTCCTGCCGGGCCGCGTCGTCCTGCCCGAGGGCACCTTCGAGGCGCGTGATTCCGACGCCGCCGCCCGCTCGCCCCTAGCGAGCCGCCTGTTCGACGTGCCCGGCGTCAGCGGGGTCTATCTCGGTCACGACTTCATCTCGGTTACCAAGGCCGAGGACGACAACCTCTGGCCGCAGGTGAAGCCGGCCGTCCTCGGCGCGATCATGGAGCACTTCCAGTCCGGTGCGCCGGTCCTGGCCGAGGGCCACGTCGCCGGCAGCGAGGATGCCGAGGAGTTCTTCGATCCGGCCGACATCGAGACGGTCGAGACCATCAAGGACCTGCTCGAGACCCGGGTCCGCCCGGCGGTGGCCGGCGACGGCGGCGACATCACCTTCCGGGGCTACAAGGAGGGCGTGGTCTACCTGGAGATGAAGGGCGCCTGCTCGGGCTGCCCGTCCTCCACCGCGACCCTGCGCAACGGCGTGCAGAACCTGTTCCGCCACTTCCTGCCGGAAATCCGCGAAGTCCAGGCGATCTGACCCGTCCGAATTCCGGCGGGCCGACGCAAAGCCGCAACAGGTTCGCCCGAATCTCTTCACGATGGCCGCTCCGCCCTGACGGAGCGGCCGTTTTTGTCTTAAACTCGTGGCCCCGGGCGCCCCTGCGCGATCCGGGTGTGTGGCACGTTCGGGAGTGAGTTTGCGTATCCTCGCCATCGACACGGCGCTCGACGCCTGTTCCGTCTGCATCGCCTCGGATTCGACCGACGATCTCCTCGCGCACGAGTCGATGATCCTCGGACGCGGCCATGCGGAGGCGCTGCTGCCGATGATCGAGCGCGTGGTCGCCCGGGCCGAGGGCGGCTTCGAGGCCCTCGACCGCGTCGCGGTCACGGTCGGGCCGGGAAGCTACACGGGCCTGCGGGTCGGGCTCTCGGCGGCCCGGGCCATCGGCCTGGCCACCGGCATCCCCGTCGTCGGCGTCACCACCCTGTCGGCCCTGCTCGCGCCGCTGCTCGCGCAGAACGGCGAGGGCCTGATCGTGGCCGCGATCGATGCCCGGCACGGGTCGGTCTACCTGCAGGCCATGAGCATGACGGACGGCATCGTCGTGCCGCCGAGCCACCTTCCGGTGGTCGAAGCCGCGGCGATGCTCGACGGCGTCGTCACCCTGGTCGGCTCCGGCGCGCCCCTGGTTGCCCAGGCCGCGAAGGCGCGCGGGCTCAACACGGCGGTGGCCGGCACCGGAGCGGCCGAGATCGCCTGGGTCGCCTCGCTCGGCATGCTCGCCGACCCCGCCCAGGCGCTGGCGCGTCCCCTCTATCTCCGCGGTCCCGACGCCCAGCCGCAAGACCATGCGAGGCTCGCCCGCCGATGACCCGTTCGCTGACGCCGTTCTGGCCCTTCGAGGTCTGGTCCGCCTGGTGGGAAGCCTGGGGCACGGCACCCTACGTCACGCTGCTGCGGGATTCCGGCCAGGCGCGGGCCCTGGCGCGCATCCACGCCACCGCCTTCGCGCGCCCCTGGGACGCGCACGAGTTCGAGCGCATGCTGTGCGAGCGCTCCACCGAGGCCCATGCCCTGTGGAAGAACGGCGCGATCCAGGGCTTCGTCCTGTCGCGACGGGCGGCCGACGAGGCCGAGATCCTCACCGTCGTGCTGGCGCCGGCCGCGCGCGGGGGCGGCCTCTCGCACAAGCTGATCGCCGCCCATCTCGAACACCTCGTCCAGTCCGGCATTCGGACCGTCCATCTCGAGGTCGACGAGGGCAACGCGCCGGCGCTGAAGCTCTACGCCCGCCACGGCTTCCAGCAGGTCGGCGAGCGGACGGGGTACTACACCCGGGCCGACGGCGCGCGGGCGACGGCGCTCACCATGACGGCGGTGCTGGCGTGATGCCAGCCGGCACGCGCTAGGCCGCCGATGTCCCGCCTCGGCGCGTATGGCCGCCTGGCGCTTTGCGCCGTGGCGTTCCTCGTCATCGTGGGGCCGCACCTCCTCAGCCTCCGCTTCGGCCGCGGCCGCATCGCGGCCTGGATGCCCGTGCTGTTCCACCGCGTGTTCGTGGCGCTGTTCGGCCTGCGCGTGACCCAGAGCGGCACGCCGCCGGAGGCCGGCGAACCCGCGCTCGTGTTGTCGAACCACGTCTCCTGGCTCGACATCATCGTCCTCGGCTCCCTGCGGCCGCTCTCCTTCGTGGCGAAATCCGAGATCGCCGGCTGGCCGGTGATCGGGACCCTGGCGCGGCTGCAGCGCACGGTGTTCATCGACCGGGCGCGCCGAGCAGACACCGCCAACGTCAACGCCACGGTGGCGCAGCGCCTCGCCCGCGGCGACCTCATCGTGCTCTTCGCCGAGGGCACCACCGGGGACGGCACCCGGCTGCTGCCCTTCCGCTCCTCCCTGGTCGGCGCCGCCCGGGCCGCGGTCGCGGGGGAGGGGCCCGCCCGCATCCGGCTGCAGCCCCTGGCCATCACCTATCCCCGCCGCAACGGCCTGCCGCTCGTTCGCAAGGAACGCCCCGATGTCGCCTGGTACGGCGACATGGAACTGGCGCCCCATCTCGCCGCCTTCTTCGACGGCGGTCCCATCGATATCCACGTGGTCTGGGGCGCACCGATCGCCGTCGAGGCCGGCACCGACCGCAAGCGGGCCACCGCCCTCGCGGAGGCCTCGGTCCGCGCCGCCCTCCAGCGCGGCGTCACGGGCCGGCCGCCCCTGGGGCCGGTCTGGCCGGGTCACCGGATGCGCCCCGACGTCGAGGATGGCACATTGCCGGAGCGAGGGATCGCGACGCCGCAGGCGAACCGTGCTATGCGCGGCGCGGAAATGCTGTCACCGGAATCGGACTGTTGAAGAAAGCCTACGTCAAATCCTACGGCTGCCAGATGAACGCCTACGACGCCGCCCGCATGGCGGACGTGCTGGGCGCCGAGGGCTACGCGGCGACGGACGCGGTGGAGGAGGCGGATGTCGTCATCCTCAACACCTGCCACATCCGCGAGAAGGCGGCCGACAAGGTCTATTCCGAGCTCGGCCGCCTGCGGGTGCTCAAGGGTGAGCGGGCGGAGGCCGGGCACGAGACCCGGATCGTCGTCGCGGGCTGCGTCGCCCAGGCCGAGGGCGCCGAGATCCTGGCCCGCGCGCCCACCGTCGACGTGGTGGTCGGCCCGCAGAACTATCACCGCCTGCCGGATCTGCTGGCGCGCTCGGCCACGAAGCGCGTGGTCGACACCGAGTTTCCCGTCGAGGACAAGTTCGACCACCTGCCGGCCCGCCGCACCCACGGGGTGACCGCGTTCCTCACCGTGCAGGAGGGTTGCGACAAGTTCTGCGCCTTCTGCGTCGTGCCCTATACCCGCGGCGCCGAGGTCTCGCGCTCCGTGGACGCGATCCGGGCCGAGGCCGAGAAGCTGGTGCGCGGCGGCGTCCGCGAGATCACCCTGATCGGCCAGAACGTGAACGCCTATCACGGGCTCGGTCCGGACGGCGGCAGCGCGACCCTGCCGGCGCTGATGCGTGCCCTGGAGCGCATCCCCGGCCTCCTGCGCCTGCGCTACACCACCAGCCATCCCAACGACATGGACGACAATCTGATCGCCGCCCACGGCAGCCTGCCGGCGCTGATGCCCTACCTGCACCTGCCGGTGCAGTCGGGCTCCGACCGGGTGCTCAAGGCGATGAATCGCAAGCACACCGGCGACGCCTATCGCCGCCTGATCGAGCGGGTGCGCACGGCCCGGCCCGACATCGCCCTGTCCTCGGATTTCATCGTGGGCTTCCCGGGCGAGACCGAGGCCGAGTTCGAGGACACGATGCGGCTGGTGCGCGAGATCGGCTTCGCCAGCGCCTTCTCCTTCAAGTACAGCCCGCGCCCCGGCACTCCGGCGGCCGACAGCGCCGATGCCGTTCCGGAAGCCGTGAAGTCCGAGCGCCTCGCCGCGCTCCAGGCCCTGCTCGACGCGCAGCGCCACGCCTTCAACGCCGCCGCGGTCGGCCACGTGGTCGAGGTGCTGGTCGAGAAGGCCGGCCGCCATCCCGGCCAGGTCGCCGGCAAGACGCCCCATCTCCTGCCGGTCCAGTTCGATGCGCCGACCTCCACCATCGGCACGGTGGTGCCGGTGCGGGTGATCCGCGCCGGCTCCAACAGCCTGTTCGGCGAGGCCGTCGGCGGCACCGCGGCGGCGGCTTGACGGCCCATGGCGGCCCCGTCGGTCGATACGCCGCGCCGATCCGCCACTGTCCGGCGCGCCGCGGGAGCCCATCTCGGGATCGTCTGCGATGCGGCGCGGCCACGGACGGCCGGTGCGGACCTCCCTGCAACGAATGAAGGACGACGGCGTGCCAGGATCTGAAGGGTCGAGTGGACGCGGTGGCGCGTTGCGCGGGCGCGGCCCGGCGGCGCGGATCGGGGGCCTGGTCGAGACCGAGGAGGTCTCCCTGACCTTCGACGACAATCGGCTCGCGAGCCTCGTCTTCGGCCAGTACGACCAGAATGTCGCCCATATCGAGCGGCGCCTCGCCGTGACCGCCACCGCGCTCGGCAACCACCTCGTGGTCAAGGGCAGCGTCGAGGCGGCCGAGAAGGCCCGCAAGGTGTTCGAGCGGCTCTATGCCCGGGTGAAGGCGAGCGGGTTGCCCCTGACCCTCGGCGACGTGGACGGGGCGATCCACGAGACGACCCAGCAGGGCAACCTGTTCCCGGCCGCGGAGGTCAGCGCCGAGCCCGACCGGCCCGTGTTCGACCAGCTCGCCACCCGCAAGCGCGGTGCGGTGCGCGCCCGCAACGCGGCGCAGGACGCCTACATCAAGGCCCTGCGCAGCCACGAACTGGTCTTCGCCGAGGGGCCGGCCGGCACCGGCAAGACCTGGCTCGCCGTGGGCTACGCCGTGTCGCTGCTGGAGCAGGGGCATGTCGAGCGCCTGATCCTGTCGCGCCCTGCCGTGGAGGCCGGCGAGCGCCTCGGCTTCCTCCCCGGCGACATGCGCGAGAAGGTCGATCCCTACCTGAGGCCGATCTACGACGCCCTCTACGACTTCATGGAGGCGCGCCACGTCGACCGTGGCCTGCAGACCGGCGTGATCGAGATCGCACCCCTCGCCTTCATGCGCGGCCGCACCCTGACCAACGCCGTGGTGCTCCTCGACGAGGCGCAGAACACCACGTCCATGCAGATGAAGATGTTCCTCACCCGCCTCGGTGAGAACTCCCGCATGATCATCACCGGCGATCCGAGCCAGATCGACCTGCCGCCGGGCCAGAAATCCGGCCTCGTCGAGGCGGTGCGCGTCCTCGACGGCGTCGAGGGCATCGGCCGCATCACCTTCCGGGACGTCGACGTGGTGCGCCACGACCTCGTCCGCCGCATCGTCACCGCCTACGAGGCCGCGTCCCACGGGGAGGGCGACGCCGACCGCGGTCCGGTTTCGCGCCGGAGGCCGCTGTCGTGAGCACGGCGCCCGCCTGCGCGGCGGAGATCGACGTGGCCATCGAGGACCCGCGCTGGGAGGGCGTCGCGCCCGACCTCGAAGCCTTCGTGATTCGCGCCGTCGAGGCCGGCCTGGCGGTGGCCCCGGAGCCCCCCGAAGGACCCGTCGAGATCAGCATCCTGCTGGCGACCGACGCCGTAGTCCAGGACCTCAACCGGACCTGGCGCGGCAAGGACAAGCCCACCAACGTGCTGTCCTTCCCCGCGCCGGCGCAACCCGCCCATGCGGGGATGCCGGTGCCCCTCGGCGACGTGGTTCTTGCGTATGACACGATGCTGCGCGAAAGTGCGGAGCAGTCGAAGCCGCTCAGCGACCATCTGGCCCATCTCCTCGTCCATGGCACCCTTCACCTCCTTGGTCAGGACCACGAGACCGGCGAGGCGGATGCCGACGCGATGGAGGCCCTCGAGGTCGCGG
Source organism: Methylobacterium sp. V23 (assembly GCF_002917135.1). Lineage (NCBI taxonomy): Bacteria > Pseudomonadati > Pseudomonadota > Alphaproteobacteria > Hyphomicrobiales > Methylobacteriaceae > Methylobacterium > Methylobacterium sp. V23. Next base: position 132,258 of record NZ_PDHT01000009.1, on the reverse strand, counting down.
CCCTCCGCACCCTCGGCGTTCCCGACCCCTATGCGCCCGACCTCCCGCCGGCAGAACCGCCTGCCGCGTGAACGGCACCACGAGCGGCGACCCCGCCCGACACTCCAGATCAGAGAGACATGACAAACGATCGAAGTCGCGGCGCGGCCCAGGCCGCGCCCAGTTCCGGCGACGGTGAGAGCCAGGCCCGCGAGCCCTGGTACGACCGCCTCCTGCACGTCTTCCATCTTCGTCCCCGCGATTCGCTGCGCGACGACATCGAGGACGCGCTGGCCGAGCCCGACACCGGCGAGAACGCGTTCTCGCCCCTCGAACGCGCCATGCTCAAGAACGTCCTCGGCCTGCACAAGGTGCGGGTCGACGACGTGATGATCCCCCGGGCCGACATCGTCGCGGTGTCGATGGAGACCAGCCTCGGCGACCTCCTGAAGCTGTTCCGGACGGCCGGGCATTCGCGCCTGCCGGTCTACGGCGAGACCCTCGACGACCCCCGCGGCATGGTCCACATCCGCGACTTCGTCGATCATATCGCCGCCCGGGCCGAGGCGGGCAGCCGCCGCCCGCCGCCCGCGGCCCCCTCCAGCGACGGCGACGGCGCGCCCGTGCTGCCGCCCCGGGCGCGCCGGGGCACGCGGGCCCTGCGCACCCTCAACCTCGCCAATGTCGACCTGTCGGCCACCCTGGCCGCCACCCGCATCCAGCGCCCCGTGCTGTTCGTGCCGCCCTCGATGCCGGCCATCGATCTCCTGGTGCGGATGCAGGCGACGCGCACCCACATGGCCCTCGTCATCGACGAGTACGGCGGCACCGACGGCCTCATCTCCATCGAGGACCTGATCGAGGTGGTGGTGGGCGACATCGAGGACGAGCACGACGTCGCCGAGGGACATCTCGTCCAGCGCGTCGACGGCGAGGGCGACGTCTTCGTGGCCGATGCCCGGGCCGGCCTGGCCGAGGTCTCGGCTGCCAGCGGCGTCGATCTCGTGGCGGCCGTCGGGGAGATGGCCGAGGAGATCGACACCATCGGCGGCCTGATCGTGACCCTGGCCGGGCGGGTGCCCTCCCGGGGCGAGCTCATCAGCGGGCCGGGCGACCTCGAGTTCGAGGTGCTCGACGCCGATCCACGCCGGGTGAAGCGCCTGCGCCTTCATCGCGGCGACGCCCGCATCACCGCCGTAGTGCCCCTGGCCCTGCCGGCGCCGAAGCCCGCATCCGAATCACCCGCCGCGTGACGGAGCCGGCATGACCTCGATCCCCGCGGACCGCGCCGGGCGCGGTCCGGCGACGGGACCGCTCGCCGCCCTGGCCCACTGGGTCATGCTCAGCGCCGGCTGGCGCCGCATCGGCATCGCGATGGCCTCCGGCGCCCTCGGCGCCCTCGCCATGCCGCCCTTCGGGCTGTTTCCCGCCCTCGTGGTCTCCCTGAGCGTCGCCGTCTGGCTCGTCGACGGGGCCGCCACGGGGCGCAGGGCCACGCGCGGTGCGGTGCTGGCCAGCGCGGTCATCGGCTGGGCCTGGGGCTTCGGCTATCTCACCGCAGGCCTGTGGTGGCTCGGCTCCGCCTTCCTGGTGGAGGCCGAGGAATTTCTCTGGGCCCTGCCCCTCGGCGTCGTCGGCCTGCCGGCGGTGCTGGCGCTGTTCTACGCCTTCGGCTTCGCGCTGGCCCGCCTGCTCTGGACGCGGGGTGCGCTGCGCCTCGTCGGCTTCGCCCTCGGCCTCTCCGCCTGCGAGTGGCTGCGCGGGCATCTCTTCACCGGCTTTCCCTGGAACACCCTGGGCATGGCCCTGGGCCAGAACCTCTGGCTGATGCAGGGCGCGGCCGTGGCTGGGCTCTACGGCCTGACCTTCCTGGCGATCCTCGTGGCGGCCGCCCCCGCGACCCTGGCGACCGCCCATAGCTGGTCCAGCCGCTACCTTCCCCTCGGACTCGCCGGCCTCGCCCTCGCCGGGCTCGCCGGCTACGGCGCCCAGCGGGTGCCGGCCGCCGCGGATCCGCTGGTCCAGGGCGTGCGCCTGCGCCTCGTCCAGCCGAACCTGAACCAGGACGCCAAGTTCCGGCCGGAGAACCGCCAGGACATCCTCGACCGCTACCTCGAACTCAGCGACCGCGCCGCCGCGCCCGACCGCACCGGCATCGCCGACGTCACCCACGTGATCTGGCCGGAATCCGCCTTCCCGTTCCTGATTCAGCGCGATCCCGAGGCCCTGGCCCGGGTTGCCGCCGCCTTTCCCCCGGGCAAGCAGCTCATCACCGGCGCGGCCCGGGCCGAGGTCCCGGTGGGCGACGAACGGCCGCGCTTCTTCAACAGCATCCTGACGATCTCGGCCGGTCCGAAATTCGGCGACATCTACGACAAGGTGCACCTCGTGCCCTTCGGCGAGTACCTGCCGGCCCCCCTCGACGCGACCCTGCGGGCCCTGCACATCCGGCAGTTCGTCTCGATCCCGGGAGGCTTCACGGCGGGGGACCGGGCGACCCAGCGGATCATGACCGTGCCGGGCCTGCCGCCGGTGGCGGCGACGATCTGCTACGAGGCGATCTTTCCGGGCGCCATCGTTCCGGGGGCGAGCCCGAATGGTCCGCCGCCGGTGCCGGGCCTGATCCTGAACCTGACCAACGACGCCTGGTTCGGCGATACGCCGGGGCCGCGCCAGCACCTCGCCCAGGCGCGCCTGCGCGCCGTGGAGGAGGGGCTGCCCCTGGTCCGCGACGCCAATACCGGCATCTCGGCCGTGATCGACGCCCATGGCCGGATCACCGCCAGCCTGCCCCTCGGCGTGGAGGGCGTCCTCGACGCCGATCTTCCGGAGCGCCTCCCGGGACGGACCCTCTATGCCCGCCTCGGCGACCTGCCCTTCGGTCTGGTCTGGGTCGGGACCTTCCTCACCCTCCTGGCGGCACGGCGGCGAAGCGCGTGAAGACCACCCTGCCGGTCACGGCCCGGCCGATCCTCCTCGGTCTCGGCATCATGCTGGTCGCCTTCAACATGCGCCCGGCCCTGACGACCGTCGGCCCGCTCCTGGAGCGCATCCGGGCGGAGACGGGGCTCAGCGCCGCCGGGGCCGCCCTGCTCACCACGCTTCCGGTGCTCTGTATCGGCCTCGCCTGCACCGTCGGCCCCTGGGTGATGCGGCGCCTCGGCTCCGATCGCGGCGTGCTCCTCGCCGTGGCGGTCGTCGCCCTCGGCTCCGGCCTGCGCGGCCTCGGGGGGCTGGGGCCGCTCTTCGTCGGGGCCTGCCTCGCCGCCCTGGGCATCGGCCTCTCGGGGGTGCTGCTGCCGGGCCTGGTCAAGCGCGACTTTCCGGGCCTGACGGGTGTCGTCACCGGCCTCTACACCATGGTGCTCTGCCTCGGCGCCGCGGCGGGCGCGGGCCTGTCGGTCCCGCTTGCTGACGGCCTCGGCGGCTGGCCCGCCGCGCTCGCCCTCTGGGCCGTGCCCGCCCTCGTGGCCACCCTCGCCTGGGCGCCCTTCGCCCGGGCGCCCGAGACCGCACCCGGCGCGGCGCGGCGGATTTCCCTGTGGCGCGACCGGCTCGCCTGGCAGGTCACCGGCTTCATGGGCCTGCAATCGTCCCTGGCCTACATCATGTTCGGCTGGCTGCCCCTGGTGCTGCACGATCGCGGGCTGAGCGCGGTGGAAGCCGGCTTCGTGTCCTCGCTGATGAGCATCGGGCAGGCGCCGGCGGCGCTCCTGGTGCCGTCCTTCGCGGCCCGGGTCCGCGACCAGCGCGGCTTCGCCGCGGGCCTTCTCGCCCTCTGCACCCTGGCCCTCGTCGCCCTGGTCTATGGCCCGCTCGCCTGGGCGCTGCCGGTCGGCATGCTGCTGGGTGCCGGCCTCGGCGGCCTGTTCGGCCTCGGCCTCACCATCATCGTCCTGCGCGCCCGCGACCCGGCCACGGCCGGCAGCCTCGCGGCGATGTCCCAGAGCGTCGGCTACACGGTGGCCTCCCTCGGGCCTCTCGGCTTCGGGCTGGCGCACGACCTGACGGGCCGTTGGGCGGCCTCGACGGCCCTGTTCTGCGCCATCGCCGCCTGCGCGTTCCTGTGCAGCCTCGGCGCCGGGCGCGACCGCTTCGTGGGCCCGGCCTGAGGGCAGGGCACCGCCCGACCCCAACCGACGCAGGCGGTCGCGGCCGGCGCCATGCTCGCCCGAAGCCCATCGCCCGCGCCCTCGGGAGCGCGGGCGATGGGCGTACGTCGCGTCAGAACACCTTCTCGGCCGTGTCGCTGCGCGGCGTCGCCCCGGCGATGCCGGCCTTGGCGTCGGCCTGCTCGGCGGCGCGCTTGTCGAGGGCGCGCTCCACCACCTTGGCGATGCCCACCATGATGGTGTCGAGGACGTAGTCCTTCGGGGTGTAGACCGCCGTGACGCCCATGTTCTTGAGCACCAGCTCGTCGTCGGGCGAGATGATGCCGCCGACCACGAGCGGGATGTGATCGAGGCCGGCCTCGCGCATCTTCGCCCGGACGTCGCGCACCAGCGGCACGTGGCTGCCGGAGAGGATCGAAAGCCCGACCACGTGGGCGCCGGTGGCCTTGGCCTTGGCCACGATCTCGGCCGGGGTCTGCCGAATGCCGTCGTAGGTCACGTCGAAGCCGACATCGCGGGCGCGGAGCGCGATCTGCTCGGCACCGTTGGAATGGCCGTCGAGGCCGGGCTTGCCGACCACCAGCTTCGGGGTCTCGCCGAGGCGCTCGCCGAGATCGGCGATCAGGAGCTTGGCGTCCTGCGCCGCCCCCGAGGAGATCGTCTCCAGGGTGACGCCGGTGGGGGCGCGGTACTCGCCGAAGACCTGGCGCAGGCGTTCGCCCCACTCGCCGGTGGTGACGCCGGCCTTCGCCGCCGCGATCGAGACCGGCATGATGTTGGCGCCGGAGCGCGCCGCGGCCTCGAGCGCGTCGAGGGCCTTTTCTACCGCCTGGCCGTCGCGCTTGGAACGCCACTCGCGGATGCGCTGCTCGGCCTCCATCTCGACGGTCTCGGACACGGTGAAGATGGCGCCCTCGCCGGCGGTGAGCGGGGAGGGCTCCCCGGCCTGGAACTTGTTGACGCCCACCACGACCTGGTCGCCGGCCTCAATGGCGGAGATGCGCTTGGCGTTGGATTCCACCAGCGCGCGCTTGAGGGCTCCGGTCTCCACCGCCGCCACGGCACCGCCGATGCCGCCGATCTCCTCCAGGGCCTTGCGGGTCTCGGCCTTCAGGGCCTCGACCTTGGCGTCGATGACCTTCGAGCCGTCGAAGATGTCGTCGTATTCCAGCAGGTCGGTCTCGAAGGCGAGGATCTGCTGCATGCGCATCGACCATTGCTGGTCCCAGGGTCGCGGCAGGCCGAGCGCCTCGTTCCATGCCGGCAGCTGCACGGCGCGGGCGCGGGCGCGCTTCGACAGGGTCACGGCCAGCATCTCGATCAGGATGCGGTGGACGTTGTTCTCGGGTTGCTGCTCCGTCAGGCCGAGCGAATTCACCTGGACGCCGTAGCGGAAGATGCGCTTCTTCGGATCGGTGATGCCGTAGCGCTCCTGGGCGATCTCATCCCACAGTTCGGAGAACGCCCGCATCTTGCAGATCTCGGTGACGAACCGCATGCCGGCATTCACGAAGAACGAGATCCGGCTGAACACGTCGGCGAAGCTCGCCGCGTCGAAATCGGGATCGTCGCGCACGGTGTCGAGCACCGCGATGGCGATGGCCAACGCGTAGGACAGCTCCTGCACCGGCGTCGCCCCGGCCTCCTGCAGGTGGTAGGAACAGACGTTCATCGGATTCCACTTCGGCACTTCCTTGGTCGTGAACAGGATCACGTCCTTGGTCAGCCGGAGGGACGGCGCGGGCGGGAACACGTAGGTGCCCCGCGAGAGGTATTCCTTGATGATGTCGTTCTGGGTGGTGCCCTGCAGGCCCGCGAACGGCGCGCCCTGCTCCTCGGCCACCGCGAGATAGAGCGACAGCAGCCACGGCGCCGTGGCGTTGATCGTCATCGAGGTGTTCATCTGCTGCAGCGGAATCTGCTCGAACAGGGTCCGCATGTCGCCGAGATGCGCGATCGAGACGCCGACCTTGCCGACCTCGCCCCGGGCGAGCTCGTGGTCGGGGTCGTAACCGGTCTGGGTCGGCAGGTCGAAGGCCACCGAGAGGCCGGTCTGTCCCTTGGCCAGGTTGCCGCGGTAGAGCGCGTTCGACTCCTTGGCGTTGGAATGACCCGCATAGGTGCGGATGATCCACGGCTTGTCGCGCTTGGTCTCGGCGACCGCTGCCTGTCCGCTCATCCCGGAACACTCCCTCAAGACTGAATTTGATGTGATCTCAAATTGCTTTTGACTGCTGTCGATCACTTGCGGCGCACCCTAGCGAAGCGCGTTCGCCACGTCATCAGCACCAAAGAACATCCGGGGCGGCCCCGCTCTTCGCGCTTTCGCCGACGCCGCAAACTCACGCAAACGTGCCGCGCAGGGGGGTGCCCGCGGGGATTCCCGGTCGGCTGTTCGGCCTTCACGGGGTGAGCGCCAAGCGACCTGTGGACAACATCGGCGCCCCTGAGCGGGTCGGGCGGCTCCAGGACACCGCGAAGGATTGGACATTGGTACAAGCCAGTGCGCGGCCTGGTGCGCGGGGCCACGGCCGAGCGGCGATCGAGACGCGGCGGGCCGCAGGCAGATCAGCCTGTGTACGACGGGCGCTAAAGGCCCGCTCCGTCACGATAATATTGAATACAGGATCGAGCCGGCTCAAGCGGCGGCTTGTTCTTGGGGACGTGAAGGTTTCTTGGCCTCAGTCGAAAAGATTCTTGGCCGTTCGGGCTCTTGGACGGCTCTCGGTTCGCCGATATAGCGAGCAGCACAAGAAGTGATGGGGAGAGCCAAGATGGCCGCGAGCGCTGCATCGAGCACGACGGAACTGAAGGACCTGTACGAGATGGGCGAAGTGCCGCCCCTCGGGCACGTGCCGGCGAAGATGTATGCCTGGGCCATTCGGCGCGAGCGCCATGGACCGCCCGAGCAGTCGCATCAGCTCGAGGTGCTGCCCGTCTGGGACATCGGCGACGACGAGGTGCTGGTCTACGTCATGGCCGCCGGCGTGAACTACAACGGCGTCTGGGCCGGCCTCGGCGAGCCGATCTCGCCCTTCGACGTGCACAAGGGCGAGTACCACATCGCCGGCTCGGATGCCTCCGGCATCGTCTGGAAGGTCGGCGCCAAGGTGAAGCGCTGGAAGGTCGGCGACGAGGTCATCGTTCACTGCAACCGCGACGACGGCGACGACGAGGAGTGCAACGGCGGCGACCCGATGTTCTCGCCCTCCCAGCGCATCTGGGGCTATGAGACCGGCGACGGCTCCTTCGCCCAGTTCTGCCGGGTGCAGTCGCGCCAGCTCATGGTGCGCCCCAAGCACCTGACCTGGGAGGAGGCGGCCTGCTACACGCTCACCCTCGCCACCGCCTACCGCATGCTGTTCGGCCACGCCCCGCACACCGTGCGCCCGGGCCAGAACGTCCTCGTCTGGGGCGCCTCGGGCGGCCTCGGCGTCTTCGCCGTGCAGCTCTGCGCGGCCTCGGGTGCCAACGCCATCGCGGTGATCTCGGACGACACCAAGCGCGACTACGTCATGAGCCTCGGCGCCAAGGGCGTGATCAACCGCAAGGAGTTCGACTGCTGGGGCCAGCTGCCCAAGGTCAACTCGCCCGAGTACAACACCTGGCTCAAGGAAGCCCGCAAGTTCGGCAAGGCGATCTGGGACATCACTGGCAAGGGCAACGACGTCGACATCGTGTTCGAGCACCCGGGCGAGTCGACCTTCCCGGTCTCGACCCTGGTGGCCAAGCGCGGCGGCATGATCGTGTTCTGTGCCGGCACCACCGGCTTCAATATCACCTTCGACGCCCGCTACGTCTGGATGCGCCAGAAGCGCATCCAGGGCTCGCACTTCGCCCACCTGAAGCAGGCCTCCGCCGCCAACCAGTTCGTCCTCGACCAGCGCATCGATCCGTGCATGAGCGAGGTCTTCCCCTGGGAGAAGATCCCCCAGGCCCACACCAAGATGTGGAAGAACCAGCACGCCCCCGGCAACATGGCCTGCCTCGTCAACGCCCCCCGCGCCGGCTTGCGCACGGTCGAGGACGTGATCGAGGCTGGAAAGCGCTAGGCGTTCGGCGCCTTTCCCGTCTCGACGATGGCCTGCCCTTCTCGGAGGGCGGGCGCGAAGCAGCCTTCGCCGGCTCGTCTCGCTCACCTGCCCTTTTCGGAGGGCAGGTGTTTTGCGTATTCCTCGCGCTCTTCCTTCTGCTTGATCAGATCCGCGTAGGCTTGGCGCATCTCGGGTGACACCGTCACCGAGCGCGCTTTCTCTTTTTTGCGCTTGGGCGCCTTCTTGAACTGGTTGGTCGTCTCGGCCATCGCTGCCCCCTGTCGTGCGCGACCCTCAGCATAGGCGCGATGCGCGACGATCGCGAGACGTGGGACTGGTCGCCCGGCTTCCGGCGCGTTCCGCAGCCTGATAGACCGGTGCCGAAGCGACCGGTCGCCCGCCCGAGCGGGTCGGCCGTCAGGCACGACGTTCACGGACCACGGCGACCATCATGGACAAGTTCACCACCCTGGAGGGCGTCGCGGCGCCCATGCGGATCATCAACGTCGACACCGACCGGATCATCCCGAAGCAGTACCTCAAGACGATCAAGCGGACGGGTCTCGGCAAGGGCCTGTTCTCCGAGATGCGCTACCGCGACGACGGCTCGGAGAACCCGGACTTCGTGCTGAACAAGCCGGCCTACCGCAACGCCAGGATCCTCGTGGTCGGCGACAACTTCGGCTGCGGCTCGTCGCGCGAGCATGCGCCCTGGGCCCTGACCGATTTCGGTATCCGCTGCGTCATCTCCACGAGCTTCGCCGACATCTTCTTCAACAACTGCGCCAAGAACGGCATCCTGGCGATCACAGTCTCCCCCGAGGATCTGGAGAAGCTGTTCGAGGATGCGGAGCGCGGCTCCAACGCGACCCTGTCGGTGGATCTGGAGGCCCAGACCATCAAGGGCCCGGACGGCGGCACCCTGCACTTCGAGATCGATTCCGGCCGCAAGGAGAGCCTCCTCAACGGCCTCGACGAGATCGGCCTGACCCTGAAGCGCGCTCCGGCCATCGACGCCTACGAGGAGAAGCTCGCGGCGCGCGGGTTCGCCTGAGCGCGATCGACGCCGGCTCTCCCGCCCGATTCCGAGGGTCGGGCACGGGGCAGTCGGATTTGTGCGTCGGGCGTTCCGGTCATTCGGTGCCGGCCTCAACCGTTCGTTAACCCCGGTATCGCCTGAATCGGCGATCACGGTTTCGACGAACGCATTGGCGGAGAACACGATGGCATTCGGCCGATCGGGCAAGACGGCGACCCTCTCCGGCGGAGTGGCCGCGGCCCTCCTGGCGATCTGCGCCCCGGCCCAGGCCGACTTCCAGGACTGCCTCGGAAGCCTGCAGGCGCAGGCCGCCGCGCAGGGCATCTCGGCCCAGACCTTCCGGGCCGCGACGGCTGGGATCACCTACGACGAGAAGGTCCTCGAGCTCAGCCAGGCGCAGCCCGAGTTCAAGACGCCGATCTGGGACTACATGGCCGCCCTCGTGGACGAGGAGCGCGTCGACGACGGCAAGGCCGCCATGCGCCAGCACGCGCAGGCCCTGGCCAATGCCGAGGCGCGCTACGGCGTCGACCGGCACACCATCGCGGCGGTCTGGGGCGTCGAATCGAACTTCGGGAAGAACCTCGGCAAGATGCCGCTGGTGCAGTCCTTCGCCACCCTGATCTGTGCCAACCATCGCCGGAAGGAGTTCTTCAAGGGCGAGCTGATGGCCACCCTGAAGATCATCGAGCGCGGCGATATCGATCCCTCCCGCCTGAACGGGTCCTGGGCCGGCGCCTTCGGGCAGACGCAGTTCATGCCCACCACCTATCAGCGCCTCGCCGTCGACGGCGACGGCGACGGGCGCCGCGACCTGGTCGATTCGGTGCCGGACGCCGTGGCCTCCACGGCGAACTTCCTGCGGGTGGCCAAGTGGAACAACGGCCAGCCCTGGGGCTACGAGGTGAAGGTGCCGCGCGGCTTCAACGCCGGCGCGGCGGGTCGCAAGAACAAGAAGGCGATTGCCCACTGGGCCTCGCTGGGCGTCACCCGCGTCGACGGCCGTCCCCTCTCGGGCGACGGTCCGGCCGGCATCCTGCTTCCGGCCGGCATCGACGGCCCGGCCTTCCTGGTGACGAAGAACTTCGACGCGCTCTACTCCTACAACGCGGCCGAATCCTACGGCCTCGCCATCGCGGTGCTGTCCGACCGTCTGCGCGGGCGGGGCGGCATCCAGGCCGACTGGCCCACCGACGATCCGCCGCTGTCGCGGGCCGAGCGCCGCGACCTTCAGGCCCGCCTCACCAAGCGCGGCTTCGATGTCGGCGAGCCGGACGGCAAGGTCGGTTCCAAGACCCGCGACGCCATCAAGGAAGTCGAGCGCAGCCTCGGCATGCCGGCCACCGGTCGGCCCGGGGCCAAGGTCCTGGAAGCCCTCCGGCGCGGATGAGCGCACGGCGCCTGATCAGCTCCGGCTCGCCGTTCGAAGCGGCCTACGGCTATTCGCGCGCCGTGGTGCAGGGCGGCTTCGTCTTCGTGGCCGGCACCACCGGCTACGACTACGCCGCGATGACGCTGCCGGTCTCGGCCACCGAGCAGGCCGAGGCCTGCTGGCGGACCATCGGTGACGTCCTGGCACAGGCCGGGACCGGGCTCGCGGAGATCGTGCGGGCGACCTACTACGTCACGGATCGCACGGAGGCCGAAGCGGTTCTCGCGGTCTGCGGCCGGGTTCTGGGCGGGATCCGGCCCGCCGCCACGCTCGTCATCGTCGCCGGTCTGTTGCGTCCCGAAATGAAGGTCGAGATCGAGGTCACGGCGCTGCTGCCGTCAGGAGGGTTCGTCCCATGGGTGGACCGCTGATCGCACTGACCGGTGCCACGGGCTTCATCGGGCGGCACCTGCTGCAAAGCCTGTCGCGGCATGGGTTCCGGGTGCGCGTCCTGCTCCGCCGTCCCGTGGAGGTTCCGGAGGGCGCGAGCAGCGCCGTCGTCGGCGACCTGACCCGGCCGATGAACATGGCGGCGGCCCTCGCGGGCGTCGACGCGGTGGTGCATTCCGCGGGCTTGTCGCTGACCATGTCGGGCACGCCTGAGGACGATTTCCGCGCGTCGAACACCGAGGCGACCCTGCGTCTCGCCGAGGCGGCCGTCCGCGCCCGGGTCCAGCGCTTCGTCTTCCTGTCCTCCATCCGGGCGCAAACCGGGATCTCGGCGCCCGGACTCGTCACGGAGTCCGATCTGCCGGCCCCGACCGAGGCTTACGGGCGCTCCAAGCTCGCGGCCGAGGGAGCCCTGGCAGAGACCGGGCTCGACTGGGTCGCCCTTCGCCCCGTCCTGGTTTACGGCGCCGGCGTGACGGGCAATGTCGCGACCCTGCTGCAACTGGCCCGCTCTGCCGCGCCGCTTCCCTTCGCGAGCCTCGGGGCTCGGCGCTCTCTCGTCTCGGTGGAATCGCTGGCCCAGGCGGTCGCCGTGGTGCTTGCGGCGCCCGGTCCCTTGCGCCGCCCGCTCATCGTGGCCGAGCCCGATCCGCTCACCCCGGCCGAGATGGTGACGGCCCTGCGCGCCGGCTTCGGACGGCGCGCCGGACTCCTGCCCGCGCCGTCCGCGCTGCTCGCACTCGCCTGCCGGCTCGCAGGACAGGAGCGCGCGTATGCCCGCCTCTCCACCAGCCTCGTCGCGCACGCGGAGGGGCTGGCGACCCTGGGATGGCGGCCCGTAAGCACGGCCCGCGAGGGTCTCGAACGCTTCGCCCACAGCCAGGCCTGACGAAGGCCCGGCATCGCCGGCCGGGCCGCGATCGACGCGGATGGTATCGCGGTCTGTCTGCTCAGCGGCGCACGTCGATCACGTCGCCGGACCGGCTGTCGAGCACGACGGTGATGTCGTCGCCCCGCCGGTCCGAACCGCGCACGATCATCCGTGGGCCGCGCCGGTCGACGCCGTCCACGTCCACCAAGCCCTCGCGCCGCGCGATGCGGGCGGCCTCGCCACGGGTCAGTTCGCTGCGCGGCGGACCACGATCGTCGTAGCCGCGGCGGTAACCCGGATCGACCTGTACGCCGCCGGGGCCGATAGAGATGCCCTGGGCGAGCGCCGGAGCGGACGTGAGGCCAAGGCCGAGGGCAACGAGGCTGCCGGCCAGGATCGTCGGACGAATGTGCATGATGGCTTCCCCCTCTGTCAGGCGCGGCGCCTGGGCCGATGGGCCTCGGGACGCCTTCTGCGATTCGGGCCTCAATCCCCGTGCGTTCGCTTTTGTTCCAGGGGGGCGTCAGTGCACCGCGCGAATCGCGGCCGCGACGGCGTCGTCGGTCTGGTCGATATCCGGCGCGTCGATGTGGCGGAAGCGAGCCTGGATCAGACCGAAGGCGCCGAAGGCGAAATGCCCGGCCGCCACGATGGCGAGCAGCACCCAGCCATAGGGCTGCGCGCGCAGGGCCGCGAAGGCGCCGGCCAAGCCCTTCACCTCCGAGGAGGCCTGATACCAGGCTGCCGCGATGAAGAACCCGCCGATGATCAGGAAGGCGACGCCGCGGGCGGCGTAACCGAACTGGCCGACGGGCTTGGCCCAGCGACAATGGTTGGCGTCAAGCTTCAGGCGATCGGTGACGTCGCCCTTGAACGCCTTGATCAGGAAGGCGACGCCGCCCCCCATGACGCCGAGGCCGATCAGACCGACGAGCCACAGGCCGAAGGGCTTTGCCAGGAGCCAGGCCGTCCAGTCCTGCGTGGCGTCACCGCCCTTGCGCCCGAGGCCGAGGGCGAGGCTCGCGGCGGTGATGGCGAGGCCGGTATAGATCGCGGCGCTCAGGAGATGGGCAAGCCGGACGGTCGCGCCCTTCAGCGAGGTTCCGCGCCGGTCGGCATCGGTGACGCTCTCGATGAAGCGCCAGACCGCGAACCCGAGCAGACCGGCCGCGATCAGGCCGACGAGCACGACGCCGAACGGTCCGGCGAGTACCCAGCGGAGGGCGCTCTCGCTGTCGCCGGCGCGACCGCCCTGGCCGATGGCGGCGAGGACTGCCAAGCCTCCGACGACGCAATAGACGATGCCGCGGGCGCCGTAGCCGAACCGAGCGACGCGCTCGATGGTGTTGTGTCCGAGGTTGAGCAAGGCGTTTCCCGGGGTCGCGCGACGTTATCCGTCGGAGGAACGCGCAGCCTTGCCGGATAGTGCCACGTAGAACCCGAGGCCGTCGCCGGCCGGGAGGGTCTGCAGTCGATCGACCAGACCCTTGCGCTTGGCGTCGAGCAGCAGGCGGCCGATCGGTTGGAACAGGGTTTCGCCGCCGCCCTCCGGCGGAGGCGCCAGCCGGATCGCCACCGTCTTGCCCTTCCCGAAGCGACTGCGTTCCAGCATGTCCGCCAGGGAGGCCTCCGCGGTCGGACGATTGGTCTCGCGCAGGTCGAGGACCGATTCGGCATCGGTGACCCCGAGCGAACCGCGCAGCTTGTTGGCGTAGAAATCTTCGAAATGGGGCACCGGGCGGCACAGTCCTGGCTGGAGACGAAGATGGGGCGCGTCGCTGCGCAGCGCCATCGTAGCCGTCCGCGAGTCCCGGACACAACGGGCTTCGGATGCATCGGTCGCGTCCCCGGCGCGGAAGCCGTGCCGGGGACGCGGCGGCGTGGTGTCTCAGCCGTGGACGAGCACGTTGCGGAACTGCCAGGGGTCGCTGGTGTCGATGTCCTCGGGGAACAGCCCCGGGCGACCGGTCAGCGGCGTCCAGTCGGTGTAGACGCCGATCACGGGGCCGAGATACGGGGTCTGCACTTCGAGGCAGCGCCGGAAGTCCATCTCGTCGGCCTCGACGATACCGGCCTCCGGGTTCTCCAGGGCCCAGACCATGCCGGCGAGCACCGCCGAGGTCACCTGCAGGCCCGTGGCGTTCTGGTAGGGCGCGATGCGACGGGTCTCCTCGATGGAGAGCTGCGAGCCGTACCAGTAGGCGTTCTTGGCGTGGCCGTAGAGGAGCACGCCGAGCTCGTCGATGCCGTCGACGATCTCGGTCTCGTCGAGGATGTGGATCGTCTCCTGGACCTTGCCGCCGTTGCCGAACATCTCGTGCAGCGAGAGCACCGCGTCGTTGGCGGGGTGATAGGCATAGTGGCAGGTCGGCCGGTAGGCGGCGCGCTCGCCCTCCAGCACCGTGTAGTAGTCGGAGATCGAGACGGCCTCGTTGTGGGTGACGAGGAAGGCGTATTGCGACTGGGCCGTCGGCGTCCAGGAGCGCACGCGGGTGTCGGCGCCGGGCTGGAGCAGGTAGATCGCGCAGCGCGAGCCCTTCTCCTGTTCGCGGCCGTTCCCCGGCATCCAGGTCTCGTGGGTGCCCCAGCCGAGCTCGGCCGGCTGGTTGCCCTCGGAGACGAAGCCTTCCACCGACCAGGTGTTGACGAAGACGCCCATGGGCTTGGCCGACTTGGCACGCTGGGTGTCGCGCTCGGCGATGTGCACGCCCTTCACGCCGACCTCGCGCATGAGGGCGGCCCAGCCGGCGCGATCCTTCGGCTCGGGGGTCTTCAGGCCGAGATCGCCGGCGATGTTCAGCAGCGCCTGCTTGACGAACCACGACACCATGCCGGGATTGGCGCCGCAGCACGACACGGCGGTGGTGCCGCCGGGGCTCGCGGTACGGGCGTCCAGGATCTCCTGGCGCAGGGCGTAGTTGGTGCGGTCGCCCTGGCTCTTGTTCTTGTCGAAGTAGAAGCCCGGCCAGGGCTCCGCGACGGTGTCGATGTAGAAGGCGCCGAGTTCGCGGCAGAGCTCCATGATCGCCCGCGACGAGGTATCGACCGAGAGGTTCACGCAGAAGCCCTGGCCGCCGCCCTCGGTGAGCAGCGGCGTCAGCACCTCGCGATAGTTCTCCTTGGTCAGAGCGACCTGCTCGAAGCGCAGGCCGTGCTGATCGGCCAGGGACTTGTGCGCGTCGGAGGGCTCGACCACCGTGAAGCGCGCCTTGTCGTATTCGAAGTGGCGCTCGATCAGCGGGAGCGTGCCGCGCCCGATGGAGCCGAAGCCGATCATTACGATGGGGCCTGTGATGCGGCCGTGGACGGGCCAGGCGGTGGCGGCTTCGGTCATGGGCGTCGGGTCCTTCTCATACGCGTGTCGTTGTCGGTGGTCGTACGGCGACCGCATGCCTTAGGCGGCGCAAATGACGAACAAGCGACGGGCTCAGTGGCGTTTGCGGCTCCGGCGGTCAACCGCCCCGCGGCAATCGACTCATGCGCCATGCACCGAGTCTTACGGAAGTTTGAAGCGGCGCATGCCCTGTACGCAGGGCGAGGTCCCACCGCAGCGCATTGCGACGACGGTCCCGCACGCCGATATTGCATTGCAACAGAACAACAGCGAACACCGACGCGGAAACGTCCGTCCCCTCAACGCCACGGACTTCGACCATGCTCGCACTCATCACCTCGCGCCTCGCCGCTCCGGTCGACGAGCCCATCGACCGCGATCCGGGCATCATCACCCTGGCAGCCTCGCTGCTTCGCGCGGTGACGCGCCGCCATGATGCCGCCTTCCAGCGCCGCTGCGATCTCGCCGCCAAGACTGAGCATCACACGGCCGTCTGACCGGCGGTTTCGCCGGAACGGCCGTCAGGCGACCCGTCGTCGGGAGCCTGCGCCGCTCTCGGCCACCGCCGGCGCCAGGGGAATGGGTACCGCCTGATCCCAGGCACCCGACGCCCGCAGGATACCCCGTGCTCCGGCCAGGGCACCGCGACGCAACTCGAGCCCGAGGAAGCGCTCGCGCTCGAACGGACCGGGCATGAACAGCCCCTCCGCGCATTCCGCCGAAAAGCCGAAGCGCGCATAGTAGGGCGCATCCCCCATCAGCAGCACAGCGCCGTGGCCGAGGGTGTCCGCACGACGCAGGGCAGCCCGCATCAGGATCGATCCGAGGCCGAGCCCCTGGATCGCCGGGTCGACCGCCAGCGGCCCCAGCAGCAGGGCCGGGCGCCGGGCGCCGGCCTCGACATGCCACAGACGGCAGGTGCCGACGACGCGACCGTCCTTCTCGGCGGTGAGGGCGAGGCCCTCCGCCGGAAGCCGGCCTTCGCGCAGGCGCTCGGACGTCTTCAGGCGGCGAGCCTCGCCGAAGCAGGCGTCAAGGAGCTGCTCGCGGGCGACGACGTCGCCGGCCACTTCATCACGAATCTGGACCAAGGCCGCACCCTTCCCGAACGTTGGGCAGGCGACAGGACGAGTCCGTTCAGGCTGCGACCGAGGCCGTCGACCTGCACGGGGCGGGACTGTGGGGTTCCACCGCCGGGCGTCCCTCAGGGAAACGCCCGGCGTTCGCGTCATGACCGTGAAGAGGTTTAGATCACGTATTGCTGTAGGGGCGGGAAGCCGTTGAAGGCGACCGCCGCGTAGGTGGTGGTGTAGGCGCCGGCCCCCTCGATCAGCACCTTGTCGCCGATGGAGAGCGACACGGGCAGCGGGTAGGGCACCTTCTCGTACAGCACGTCCGCGGAGTCGCAGGTCGGGCCGGCGAGCACGCAGGGGGCCATGCGGTCCTCGTCGTGCTCGGTGCGGATCGCGTAGCGGATCGACTCGTCCATGGTCTCGGCGAGGCCACCGAACTTGCCGATGTCGAGGTAGACCCAGCGGACCTCGTCCTCGGCGTCGGACTTCTTCGACACCAGCACCACCTCGGCCTCGATCACGCCGGCATTGCCGACCATGCCGCGACCGGGCTCGATGATGGTCTCCGGCATGTGGTTGCCGAAGTGCTTGGTCAGGGCACGGAAGATCGCGTCGCCGTAGGATTCCACGCCCGGCACCGCCTTGAGGTACTTGGTCGGGAAGCCGCCGCCGAGGTTGACCATCGACAGGGTAATGCCGCGCTGGGCGCAGTCCTCGAAGATCGTGGCGGCGGAGGCCAGGGCGCCGTCCCAGGCACCGGTATTGCCCTGCTGCGAACCGACATGGAACGAGACGCCGTAGGCGGTGAGGCCCTGGCGGTAGGCGTGCTCCAGCACGTCGACGGCCATTTCCGGCACGCAGCCGAACTTGCGCGACAGCGGCCACTCGGCGCCGGCCCCGTCGCAGAGGATGCGGCAGAACACCTGCACGTCGCCGGCCTCGACGCCCGCCGCATCGGCGGCCCGGGCGATCTTCTCGACCTCGGCCTGGCAGTCGACGGCGAAGAGACGCACGCCGAGCTTGAGCGCGCGGGTGATGCAGCGCTCCTTCTTGATGGTGTTGCCGAAGGAGACGCGGTCGGCGGTGGCCCCGGCGGCGAGCGCCATCTCGACCTCGACCACCGAGGCGGTGTCGAAGCAGGAGCCCATCTCGGCGAGCAGCCGCAGTACCTCCGGCGCCGGGTTCGCCTTCACCGCGTAGAACACGCGGGTGTCGGGCAGCGCACGGGCGAAGGCGGTGTAGTTGTCGCGCACGACATCGAGGTCGAGCACCATAACCGGGCCCTCGTCCTGGCCCATGTCACGGCGTGCGCGCAGGAAATCGCGGATACGATCGGTCATGCTCGTTCCAACCCACAGGTTCGCGAGCGCCCTCGCGGGGCGCGCAGTCGAATGTCAGGACGACAGGATGCCGTCCGGCGTCTGGGGGCGCTGCGACGCGACGCGCCACGTGCTTTGGAGACACGCGAGGGCATCGCGGGCGCAAGAGCACCCGGAAGCTGCCTTGGATTGGAAGGGGGGTCCCCACCGCACGCCGGGCAAAGAGAAACAAGCCTCTTCGGTGCCGGCCTTTGGAGGGCCGACGAGACCAAAAAAGCCCGTTCGTCGTTGCTTTAAGCTGCGTCCCCCGTGGAGAGCGGGGTTCGCCGGTTTCGCCTCCGGCTGCCGGTTGTTGTCGGGGTCCGGTGTTGCCACCTGGATGCCGGCCGGAGGGAATCCACCCTGTCGACCATCGATCCTTTAAGACCCCTGGCGGCTGTCCGGCAGTTGGCCGGATGCCCACCAACCGACACGCGGCCACAGGCACGTGCGAAATTGGGCAAGGCGCATATACGGTCAGGGTGTTCTCGCCACAAGGGAAAACCGCGATTTTTCACCCGAAACCGGGTTGTCTTCCCGGGCTGTTGCAGAAACGCCGCGGACACCGCCGCCCAGCCGATCATGGGCCCTTCCCAAGGCCGTGCGGACGGGCCATCAAGCGCACGGTTTTTCCTCAAGGCGCACCGGATCGCAGGACGATGTCAGAACCCAACCGGCGCAGAATCGTCCAGGGACTCGCGGCCACGACCCTCCTCGCGGCGACCGCGGAGGGGCGGGCGCAACGCCGCGAAGGGCGTCCGGAGACCCCCTTCGGCTTCGCCGACGTGGAGCGCCGGGCGCAAGACCTCGCCAAGGTCGCCTACGAGGCCCGCGTCCCGACCCTGCCGGCGCCGATCGCCAAGCTCGACTACGACGCCTGGCGCGACATCCGCTTCAAGCCGGACAAGGCGTTTCTCGGCGACGGGAGCCCGTTCCGGCTCCAGCTCTTCCATCTCGGCTTCCTCTACACCCGTCCGGTGACGGTGAACCTCGTCCGCGGTGGCGTGGCGACGCCGATCCCCTACCAGTCGAGCCTCTACGACATGGGGCGCACGAAGCTCGACAAGGCCTTGCCGGTCGATCTCGGCTTCGCCGGCCTGCGCATCCATGCGCCGCTGAACAAGCCGAACCTGCTCGACGAGCTCATCGTCTTCCTCGGGGCGAGCTACTATCGCTTCCTCGGGCGCGATCAGCTCTATGGCCTCTCGGCCCGAGGACTGGCGGTCAACGTCGAGGGGCAGGGCGGCCCCGAGGAATTTCCGGTTTTCCGCGAGTTCTGGGTCGGCGTGCCGGACAAGGCCGACGATGCGCTGACGATCTACGCGCTCCTCGACAGCCCGTCGCTAACCGGGGCCTATCAGTTCACCGTGACGCCGGGTGACGCGACCAGCGTGGCGGTGCGCGCCACCCTGATCCCACGGGTCGACCTCGCGACGGTGGGCCTCGCCCCGCTCACCTCGATGTTCTTCATCGGCGAGAACGACCGTCGCCACGCCGACGACTATCGGCCGGAGCTCCACGATTCCGACGGGCTCCAGATCGCGGCGGGCAGCGGGGAGTGGCTGTGGCGTCCGCTCCACAATCCGCGCGACCGGCGCATCTCCAGCTTCGTCGACCGCGACCCGAAGGGCTTCGGGCTGATGCAGCGCGATCGGAATTTCGAGACCTACCAGGACCTCGAAGCCTCCTACGACCGCCGGCCCGGCTACTTCGTCGAGCCGGACGGACCGTGGGGCGAGGGCGCGGTGATGCTGATGGAGCTGCCCACCGACACCGAGACCAACGACAACATCGTCGCGTGCTGGCGGCCGGCGAGCCCCTATCCGGCCGGCACGCCGGTCACGCTGTCCTACCGGGTTCGCGCCGTCGGCGGGGCTCCGCTCCATCCGGGCGGGCGCGTGATCAACACCTTCAGCGTCGCCCCCTTGGCCAGTGGCACCGCCAAGGCGGAGGAGGAGAAGGGCGGCCTGACGCGGCGCTTCCTCGTCGATTTCGCCGGCGGCAACCTCGACTACTACCGCGCCGATCCGAGCCGGGTGGAGGTGGTGGCAAGCACCGCCCTTGGCCGTATCACGCACAGCTCGGTGGCGCCGAACCCGCATATCCAGGGCCTGCGCGCGGCCTTCGACGTGACCCTGGAGGCCCCGGGTCAGGCGACCGACCTGCGCGTGTTCCTGCGGGCCTCGGGGCGTGCCCTGTCGGAAACCTGGGTCTATCCCTGGACGGCCCGGTGAGCGCGTCCTCGATCAAGTCTGAAACGGCGCCGCGGGTGGAGATCCGCCCGGCGACGCTGGCCGATCTCGACGCCCTGGTGGCCCTTGAACACGCCGCCTTCGCCAGCGACCGTGCCGAGCGGCGTGCAATCCGCCACGCCATCCGCTCGCCCAGCATGTCGCTCCTGGCGGCGATCATCCTCGACGAGGCGGGACAGGCGACCCTCGTCGGGTCGGCCACGCTGGAGCGCCGGCGCGGCAGCCGCAGCGCCCGCCTCTCCTCCATCGCCGTCTCCCCGGCGCGGTCCGGTCTCGGGCTCGGCAGCCTCGTTCTCGACGCCGCCGAAGCGGATGCGCGCGCCCATGGCTGCGCGCGTCTGCGCCTCGAAGTCCGCGCCGACAACGGCGCCGGGATCCGGCTCTACGAACGCCGGGGTTACCTGCGCTTCGCCGTCATCCCCGATTACTACGAGGACGGCATGGAAGCCTGGCGCTACGAGAAGTCTCTCTGAGACGCGAAAGCCCGCCCCGGTGGGACCGGAGCGGGCGTGGCAGGCCTCCGAAACCGGACGGCTGGTTCAGTCGCAGCTCTCCTTGGTGACCGTCTTGCGGTCGCCGAGATCGTTCTCCTTGGTCACGGTCTTGGAGGAGCAGCCGTCGCCGGACTCCCGGCGCTCGACCGTGCGGCTCTCGGTGGAGGGGCGATCGACCACGACGGTGTCGGGCGCATCGCGGCGGATGACCGTGGTCTCGGCCTGAACGGCCGAAGCGCCGAACAGCGTTGCCAGGGTCAGGGCGGCGATGATGGGGTTGCGCATGAATATCTCCCTTCAGGAAAATCTGCAGCCCCAACGGCGATCATCGAGAAACCGTTCCGCTTGTCCGCGCGCCGCCCAGCCGAAATCTGCCGCATTGCGAATCTTCGGTTGACGATGTCCTGCGACGTCCACCTGAGACCTTGCACATGAGCCCCGGCGAAAGCGCCGGAGTCGGGTGATGTGGGCCAGCCCGTCGTCTGCGGGCAACGGATCCGTTCGTGGCGCGGCCGACCGGACTCCAGCCCTCGTCCGCGAAGGCGGGTAGGGGGCTAGGCCTCGTCTCTCGAAAGGCATCGACGCGCCCGGCCACTTGGTCGGGTTTCGCGGCTCGCGTCCCTCCCCGAATAGGTTGACGGGGTGGAGCGGTATCATCCCGTCAGCCGGGCGGTCCAGACGTAGACCAGGACCGAAACGAGACTCCGTCGCTCAGCCCTCGATGCGCGAGAAATCCGCAACTTCGCGGGTCGCAGCCCGCAGGGCGTTGAGAAGCGCAAGGCGGTTCTGGCGCAGGGCGGGATCCTCGGCATTCACCGTGACCCGCTCGAAGAACGCGTCGACCGGCACGCGCAGGGTCGAGAGCGCCTGCATGGCCCCGGCGAAATCCTCCGCAGCCACGGCCGCCGACGCCGTCTCGCGCGCCGCCGCCAGGGCCTCGGCGAGGGCCCGTTCCTCCGGCTCGCCGCGGGCGGCGAGGGCTGCATCCGGGGCCGCGTCGTAAGCGCGACCGTCCTTCTTCTCTTCGATGCGCAGGATGTTGGCAGCGCGCTTGTAGCCGGCCAGCAGGTTCCGGCCGTCGTCGGTTTCGAGGAAGGCGCCCAGAGCCTCGACGCGGCGGACCACCATCAGCAGATCATCCTGGCCCGGCAGGGCGAAGACGGCGTCGATGAGGTCGTGGCGGGCACCCTTGTCGCGCAGGTAGACCTTCAGGCGATCGGCGAAGAAGGCGAGGAGGCTCGCGCCATCCGTGTCCGCAGCGCTCGCAGGCGCAACGGTCTTCGGCGGAGTGCCGTAATTCGCATGGCCGTCGGCGGCGGCCTGATAGCCGTCGCGCAGGAGAGACAGCTTCACAGTATTCTCGATGAGCAGCCGGATCACCCCGAGGGCCGCGCGGCGCAGGGCGTAAGGGTCCTTGCTGCCCGTCGGCTTCTCGTCGATGGACCAGAACCCGACCAGGGTGTCGAACTTGTCGGCGAGCGCCACGGCGACGGCCACGGGATCGGTCGGCACCCGGTCGGAGGGACCGACCGGCTTGTAGTGGTCCTCGATTGCCGCCGCGACGCTCCCGGGCTCTCCCTGGAGCGCCGCGTATTTGCGACCCATCAGGCCCTGCAGCTCGGGAAACTCGCCGACCATCTCGGTGACGAGGTCGGCCTTGGCCAGGGTCGCGGCACGCTCGGCCTGATCCGGGTCGGCGCCGACCAGGGGCGCCAACTCGCGGGCGAGGGCGGCGATGCGCTGAACGCGCTCTCCCTGCGTGCCCAGCTTCTCGTGGAACACGATGGTGTCGAGCTTCGGCAGCCGGTCCGCGAGGCGGGTCGCCTTGTCGGTCTCCCAGAAGAACTTGGCATCCGACAGGCGTGCGCGCACCACGCGCTCGTTGCCGGCGGTGATGGCAAGGCCGCCGTCGCTGGCGACCAGGTTCGACGTCAGGACGAAGGCCGGCGCAAGGGTGTCGGTGCCGGCCTGACGCAGCACGAAGCACTTCTGGTTGGCTCGGATGGTGGCGCGAATGGCCTCGGCCGGGATGTCGAGGAAGGCTTCGTCGAAGGAGCCCAGCAGCACCACGGGCCACTCGACGAGACCGGCGACCTCCTCCAGCAGCCCATCGTCCTCGACGAGTTCGAGGCCTCGCGCGAAGGCGAGGTCGCGGGCATCGTGCAGGATGATGTCCTTGCGCCGCTCCACGTCGAGCACGACCTTCGCGCGCTCCAGGGACCGGACGTAGTCGTCGAAGCGCCGGACCTCGATGGCCTCGGGCGCCAGGAAGCGGTGGCCGTAGGTCGTGGTGCCGGCGACGATGCCGTCCACCGCGAACGGCACCACGTCCGGCGTCTCGGTCTCCGGCCCGAAGGTGGCGACGATCGATTGCAGCGGACGCACCCAGCGCAGGGCGCCCGGCTGCGCCGAGGCTTGGCCCCAGCGCATCGATTTCGGCCACGGGAAGCTGCGGATGATCTGCGGCAGAATCTCGGCAAGGACGTCGAGGGTCTCGCGGCCGGGCCGCTCGATCACCGCGACGTAAAACGCGCCCTTCTTCGGATCCGTGACGACGGTCGCCTGGTCGAGGCTCGCGAGCCCCGCGCTCTTCAGGAAGCCCTGGACGGCACCCTCCGGTGCCCCGACCCGGGGCCCTTTACGCTCCTCCCGCACGTCCTGCCCGCGCGGCGGCAGGCCGGCCACGTGCAGCGCCAGGCGGCGCGGCGTGGCGAAGGCCTTGGCCCCCTCGTAGAGGAAGCCGCGCTCCACGAGAGCGTCGGTGACGAGCTTTTTCAGATCGTCGGCCGCCTTCCGCTGCATGCGGGCGGGAATCTCTTCGGAGCGAAGTTCGAGGAGGAGGTCGGGCATGGGATCAGGCGGCGTCCAGGTGATGGTGTTCGGGGTCGTAGGGCGCGGTCAGTGACGCGGATCAGGCCGCGCCGCCCCCCGCCGTGCGCAGGTACGCCGCCCCACAGGCCTTCGCGAGTTCACGCACCCGCAGGATGTAGCTCTGGCGCTCGGTCACCGAGATGACGCCGCGGGCGTCGAGCAGGTTGAAGACGTGGCTCGCCTTGATGCACTGGTCGTAGGCCGGCTGCGCCATCCGGTGTCGGCCGGTCTCGTCCTCCGGCGCCCCGGCGTCGAGGTAGGTGCGGCAGGCCTTCTCCGCGTCGGTGAACTGGCGGAACAGCATCGCGGTGTCCGCCGCCTCGAAGTTGTGGCGAGAATATTCCTGCTCGGACTGGAGGAAGACGTCGCCGTACGACACCCGATCCTCGCCGGTCCCGCCGTTGAAGTTCAGGTCGTAGACGTTCTCGACGCCCTGGACGTACATCGCCAGGCGCTCAAGCCCATAGGTCAGCTCGCCCGCCACGGGGGCGCATTCGAAGCCGGCGACCTGCTGGAAATAGGTGAACTGGCTCACCTCCATGCCGTCGCACCAGCACTCCCAGCCGAGGCCCCAGGCCCCGAGGGTCGGGCTCTCCCAGTCGTCCTCGACGAAGCGGATGTCGTGCAGCGTCAGGTCGACGCCGATGGCGTCGAGGGAGGCGAGGTAGAGCTCCTGCAGGTTGGGCGGGTTCGGCTTTAGGATGACCTGGAACTGGTAGTAGTGCTGCAGCCGGTTCGGGTTCTCGCCGTAGCGACCGTCCTTCGGACGCCGCGAGGGCTGGACGTAGGCGGCCTTCCAGGGCTTCGGGCCGAGCGCCCGCAGGGTCGTGGCCGGATGGAAGGTGCCGGCGCCGACTTCCATGTCGTAAGGCTGCAGGATCACGCAGCCCTGCGCCGCCCAGAATCGCTGCAGGGTCAGGATCAGGCCCTGGAACGAGGTTTTGGGCGCGAGATCGACGGCGCTCGACATGGGTTTTCCGGTCCGTGGAGGGGCGGCCAGCGTTTAAGAGGCGGCCCGGTCGTGTCAAGCGACGGCACGGCAGGCCGGGCGTGCGTCGGCACACACAATTCGGCCACGTTTCGTTTTAGCGGTGGAACGGTCTCGCTTGCTGCCAAGTTTATCAGGCAATCAAGGGGTTCTCACCGTCCTCAAGGGCGGTCGACAATTTGGAACATCGCGTCATGCGCTCGTCCGTCACAGTCTTCGCGGCCCTCGTCGCAGCATCGCTGGTCGCCACCCCGCTGGTGATCACGGCGTCGAACGCGCTCGCCACGGCCGAGTATTCGGACGCGGTCACGATGCCCGCTGCCGTGACGCCGATCGAAGTCGCGGCCGTGCCGGCCCCGGCCCTGGCCGAGACCTGCACCCGCAAGGTTCGGGTGGTCTATGCCGGTTACGGCACCGAAGCCTGCAAGCACTGAGTGTCTACAAGCCGTAGCGGGCGAAGGCGGCGCGATCCTCGATCGCCGCCATGACTTCGCCCGCGACGCTGCTCCCGGGTGCCGAGCGCCGCAACAGGCGGGCCACGAGAGAGCCCTTCTTCTCCGCGATGAAAACGAGGTCGACCGTCTCCCCATAGCGGGCCCGCAGGGTCGAGCGGGCATCTCCCAGGCCGTCGACAAGGCCCAACGGCAGGGCCTGCTGCCCGGTCCAGACCGCCCCGGTGAACAGGTTCTCTCCGCTCGACGCGAGCTTTGGACGGCGGGCACTGACGAGGGCCGTGAACAGCGCCTGCACATCCGCCTGAATCGCCTTGAGACGCGCGACGTCGGCGGGATCCTCCGGACGGAACGGGTCGAGCATGCCCTTGGCCTCGCCCTGGGTGTGCACGCGGCGATCGATGCCGATTCGCTCGATCAGCCGGTCGAAACCGAATCCAGCCGAGACGACGCCGATCGATCCGACCAGGGACATGGGGTCGGCGATAATCTCATCCGCCGCGCAGGCGATCATGTAGCCGCCGGACGCCGCGACATCCTCCACGAAGGCCAGGACCGGGAGTTTCTTCTCGGCCGCCAAGGCGCGGATGCGCTGATGGATCAGGTGCGACTGGGCCGGGGAACCGCCCGGCGAATTTATGACCAGCGCGACGGCCGCGATGCCGGGCGTCGCAAAGGCGCGTTCGAGGCTGCTCGCGAGACCGCCGATCGACAACCCGGCGCGGAACGGCGACACGGCGCCGATCGCCCCGCTGAGGCGCAGGACGGCGACGCGGGAGCCTTCACGGCGCCAGCGCCGGGGAAGCAGCGCGCGCAGGGGACCCGGCAGGGAAACAGGCATGCGATCTCGACTCGAACAGGAGGGCAGGCAAGGTGTCCCGCGTCGACCACGGGTGACCGGGCGGCTTGAGCGCTGAAGTGGGGCGGGACGAACCCTTTTGCCAGCGTCGCCGTTGTCGCCTCACGCCGCCGGATCGTGGCGGCGGGCGAGCCTCCCGAAGGGGGCCGCGCAGCAGCGAAGGAGACGCAACCATGCGCGCGATGCGTTGGATGGCCCTGGCACTCGGCATGTTGGCCGGTGCGATAGGATTTGGAGCGACGGTGAGCGCCGCACCGATGCCCGTGGCAGGTATCGAGGCCGGCGCGCAGGCTCCCCTGGTGGCGCAGGCCCGGTGGCATGGGCATCGGCGCCATTGGCATCACCGCCGGCACTGGCACCATCGCCGGCACTGGCATCACCGTCGCCACTGGCATCACCGCCATCATTGGCGCCGGCACCACGGCTGGGGCCACCGCCATCACGGCTGGCATCGGCTCCGGACGTTCTACTAAGGGCCGCCCTCAGGCGGACTCGCCGGAGGTATCGACCCAGCCGCGGCCCTCGTTGAGGGCCGCGGCGTGTGGGGTGAACTGGCCGTCATCGGTGTGAAGGATGACGGGCGGCAGGAGCCGGAGTGGTGCGCGGCTGCCCTTCACGCCGCTGACGAGGATGCGGATCGCCGGCTGATCCGGCTTGGCGTGGACCGGCCGGATCGCCAGTGCGCCGAAGCGGCCGCGGAGGGCATCGAGGCAGGCGGCGAGGTGATCCGCCCGATGGATCAGGCCGATCCGACCCTGTGGGCGAAGAAGATCGACGCAGCAGCGCATCCAGTCCGCGAGCCCGCCGTCCGAGAACGTGTGTGCGCCGGCCTTGGCGGCCACGGGGGAGGGCCGGTGCCGTCCGGGCTCGAAGTAGGGCGGGTTCGTCAGGACGAGGTCGGCGAGGCCGGGCGTCAGGCCATCGGCATGGCGACGCAGCCCGGGCGCCAGCACGTCCGCCTCGATCACCGTTGTCCGGTCGGACAAGCCGTTCGCCTCCGCGTTGCGGCGGGCGTAGGCGGCCAGCTCCGGATCGCGCTCCACCAGCACCACACGACAGCCGGGGCTGCGCAGGGCGACCGCGAGGCCGACCGCGCCGCTCGACGCTCCGACGTCGCAGACGACGGCACCGGGTTCGGGCGGGAGGAGAGCCGCCAGGAGTACCGCATCCGTACCGGCCCGGTGCGCGCCGCGCGGCGGCTGGGTCAGCCGAAGCCGCCCGCCGAGCCAGAGATCGGCACCGGCCTCAGGCATCCCGCAGCTCGTGGGCCAGGCCCGCATCGGTGAGGAGGCGGCGCGCCTGCATCGCCTGATCCTGCGGCACCAGCAGACGCCGTGCGAAGGCACCGATGGAGCCTTCGAGAAGGCTCATGTGCTGGTCGGCCACCAGGGCCGGAATGGCAGCGGCCTCCAGGATCGACTGGGCAAAGCCGATCAGAACGACGTCGTTGCTGCGAATGAGTTCGGTCATACATCCTCTCCCCTTTTGCCATACCGGACACTGACCGCGGATCTATACCTTGCGGCATGGTGCGTGTTGCAGCGCCTCCGAGCGCATGCGATGGGGTGTCACGGACGTGGTCGATTGGATCGCGCCGCGTTGGCGTAGGGAAGCGGGAGGCCTCGAGGTCTTGGGCGTCGTAGTTCCGATCGAAGAGAGAAGCCCCGATCCCGAGGCGAGCCTGGCCGACCTCGTCGCCCTGGTGTCAGGCGGGATGGAGCGCGTCAACGCGACGATCCTGTCCCGCACCGGATCCGACGTCCAGATGATTCCCGAGGTCGCCAACCACCTGATCTCCTCGGGTGGCAAGCGCCTCCGGCCGATCCTCACCCTCGCGACCGCCGATCTCTGCCACTATGCCGGCGACGGCGCGGTGAAGCTCGCTGCGAGCGTTGAGTTCATGCACACCGCGACTCTCCTGCACGACGATGTGGTGGACGGCAGCGACATGCGTCGCGGCAAGGTCGCGGCCCGCATCAAGTGGGGGAACGAGGCCAGCGTCCTGGTGGGCGATTTCCTGCTCGGCCAGGCCTTTCGCATGATGGTCGAGGTCGGATCGCTGAAGGCCCTCGATATCCTGTCCGCGGCGGCCACCATCATCGCCGAGGGCGAGGTGATGCAGCTCACCGCGGCGAAGAACACCGAGACGAGCGAGGCCGAGTATCTCGCGGTGATCAGTGCCAAGACGGCGGAGTTGTTCGCCGCCGCCTGCGAGGTCGGACCGGTCCTGGCCGAGCGCGACACCGCCGAGCAGGCGGCCTGCCGCGCCTACGGCATGAACCTCGGGATCGCCTTCCAGCTCATCGACGACGTGCTCGATTACGGCGGCACCAGCGATACTCTGGGCAAGAATGTCGGCGACGATTTTCGCGAGGGCAAGATCACGCTTCCCATCGTCCTCGCGGTGCGCCGTGCCACGGGCAGCGAACGCGCCTTCTGGAAGCGGACGCTCGAACTGGGCGAGGTCACGGACAACGATCTCGAGACGGCGCGCGCCATCCTCCGGCGTCACGGTGCCTTGGAGGAGACCATGGCGCGTGCCCGCCTGTACGGCGACCGGGCCCGGGATTCCCTGAAGGCGTTCCCGGCGAGCCCGATGAAGAACGCGCTGTTGCAGGTCGTCGACTTCTGCATCGCCCGGGCGCACTGAGCTTCCGGGCGCGGCGGACGGTCAGGCTGCCGCTTGGCGGAGGGCCGGCGGCGGAGCAAGGGCCACGAGTTCGCGCTCGGCGAGCTCCGACGTTTCGGACAGAGACGGCGCGATCACGATCCGGCCCTCATCGTCGGACCATTGTGTGAGAAGACCGTCGGTGGTGGCCTTGTTCATGGGCCGGCCGAAGAGGTAGCCCTGACCATAGGTGCAGCCCTGGCCCGCCAGCCAATCGACGCTGGTCCCGCTCTCGATGCCCTCCGCCGTGGTGAGAAGGCCAAGGCTCGAGCCCAGGGCGATGATCGCATCGACGAGCTTGGCGCGCTCGCTGCTCAGCCGCATCGATTCCACGTAGCTGCGGTCGATCTTCAGCTTGTCGAACTGCAGCTCGCGCAGATGGTACAGGCTGGAATATCCGGTCCCGAAATCGTCGAGGGCGATGCGCACGCCGAAGCTCTGGAGCGACTTCAGGGCGGTCCGCGCCGCTTCGAGATCGTTGACCAGGGCCGTCTCCGTGATCTCGATCTCCAGGCGTTCCGGCGCGAATCCGGTCTCGGTCAGGATGCCGAGGATGTGTTCCGGCAGGTGCGGATCGCGGAGCTGGAGCGGCGATATGTTGATCGCCAACTGGAGATGGGCTGGCCAGAGCCGGGCGTCCCGGCAGGCCCGGCGCATCAGCGACCAGGTGAGGTCGGCGATCAGGCCGGTCTCCTCGGCCAGGCCGATGAAATCGGCGGGGGTCAGAATGCCCAACCGGGGGTGATTCCAGCGGGCCAGCACCTCGAACCCGATGAGGTCGCGGCCAGGCAGTGACACTACAGGCTGGTAGAACGGTTCGATCTCGCCCTTCTCGATGCCAATCCGCAACTCGCCCTCGAGCCGGGCCCGTGCCTTCAGGGCCTGACCCATGTCGAGATGGAAGAACCGGTAGGTCCCGCGACCATCCCGCTTGCCCTGGTACATGGCGACGTCGGCAGCGTGCAGCAGCGCCTCCGCGGTGCGGCTCTCCTCCGTCGCCGTCGCGATCCCGATGGTGGCGCCGATCTCGAGACGGCTCTGGGTCCAGGCGATCGGTTGAGAGAGCGCGGCGATGACGCCCTGTGCGAGGCGGGCCAGAACTTCCGGGTCGCTGCCGTCATCGAGGAGGAGCGCGAACTCATCGCCGCCGAGGCGCGCGACGAGGCTCTGGGGCGGGGCGAGGGCCCGCAGACGATCGGCAATGACGCAGAGGACCGCATCGCCCGCGGCGTGGCCATGGACGTCGTTCACCGGCTTGAAGCGGTCGAGGTCGATCAGCATCACGGCGACCCGCGGCAGACCGGTGGCCACGCGGATGCGGGCTTCGAGGGTTTCCCGGAACAGGCGCCGATTGGCGAGCCCCGTCATCGCATCGTGGCGTGCGACCGCCTCGGCATGGGCCTCGGCTCCGTCGCGATCCTGCATCGCCTTGCGCAGCTTGAAAGACTTGCGGATGGCCGCGACGACCACGCCCAGGCTCATGCAGAGGGTCAGCATCAGCAGGTCCTGAAGCTGATGCGTCCGGGTCGCGTCGATGAGAACCGTGAAGAAGCCGAGCTGGGTGCCGAGGATCCAGATGCAGGAGCCGATCATCATCAGGCACAGGAGTTCTCGGAGCTCACCCTCTCCCCATGAGTTGTTTTTCTGGTCGGGCATGCATCGCTCCTCGCGCATGCCGATCCTGCGGACTCAAACCTTGAGCGAGCGTAAAGCTGACACCTCAAGTCGGCGTCGATGCACGGAAAGTTGCTATTCCACCGAGTGAGCGAATGCTTAGCGAAGCATTGCTGCGCTGACCCACCAGTCAGGGTGAACTGTCGCGATGCTACGAGCGGCACGCGCTGCCTCGGATCGATGCGCGAAAAGTCCGAACACGGTCGCGCCGGACCCCGACATCCGCGCCAGACGGCATCCGGGTGCGGCCCGCAAGGCCTCGAGCGCCCCGTCGATCACCGGGGCGATGCTGCGCGCCGGGGCCTCGAGGTCGTTGCGCGCGGGCATGATCGCGCGCAGGAGCGCCTCCGCCCCGAGACCGGGGGCGATGACGGGATGGGCGCCGATGCCGTGGCGATCGCCAACCGCGAGCCCGAGCGCGCGAAACACCGGCGCGGTCTCGACCGGGACGCCCGGATTGATGAGGACCGCCGGCAGCGGGGTCAGATCGAGGGCGGGTCCGACGGCTTCGCCGGCGCCCGACATCATGCGGGCGCGGGGGACGAGACAGACCGGGACATCGGCACCGGTGGCACGGGCGGCCGCGATCAGGTGCGGATCGTCGGGGGGCATGGCGTTCAGGCGCCCGAGAAGGCGGAGGGCCGCGGCAGCGTCGGAGGAGCCGCCGCCGATACCTGCGGCGACAGGCAGGCGCTTCACCAGATGGAAGGTGCCATGGCGCAGACCCGGCCGCAGGCGCGCGAGGTTTCGCGCCGCGCGGATGACGAGGTTGTCGTCGAGGGGACCGGCCGGGCCGGCGGTCGGCCCCGATACGGTCAGCGCCAGGTCGGGACCGGGCTCCAGGCTGAGCGTGTCGCCGGCGCCGGTGAAGACCACGAGACTTTCGAGCTCGTGGTAGCCGTCGCCGGTCCTGCGGCCGAGGACGTGAAGGGTGAGGTTGATCTTCGCCGGAGCGCGGGTGACGAGGAGGGGCACGGACACTTGGGGCTCACGGATCGGGCAATCGCGGGGCCGGTCTGGCCCCGCGACGCGCGGTCCGTCAAGCCTTCGGGCTCGTCAGCCGCCGCTCTTCTTGTCAGCAGCGCCCGGGGGCTCGTTCGGAGCCGGCGCGCCCTTCGGCAGTTCCGGGTTCACCTTGCTCTCGGGCGGGTTCTCGGCGGTGGCCGCAGGCTTGTCGAGTTCCGGCAGGCCGTCCTTGAGCTTGGCATTGATCTTTTCGAGATCGTCCGGCTCAGGGTTCAGGTCCTTGGCATGCTGCCACTGGAACTTGCCCTCCAGGCGACGTCCGGCGCGCCAGTAGGCGTCACCGAGGTGGTCGTTGATGGTCGGGTCGCCGGGCTTCAGCTCGATCGCCTTCTCCAGCTCACGCACCGCATCGTCCCAGCGGCCGAGGCGGAAATAGGCCCAGCCGAGGCTGTCGATGATCATGCCGTCGCGCGGGGCCGCATCGACGGCCTGCTTCAGCATCGTGAAGGCCTCGTCGATGTTCAAGTTCTGGTCGACCCAGGAATAGGCCAGGTAGTTCAGCACCTGGGCCCGGGCACCGGGCTGGCTCGCGGGCACCAGCTCCAGGGCCTTCTTCAGGTCCGCCTCGGCCTTCGACCATTGCTTGGCGCGCTCGTAGGCGGTGCCGCGGAAGTAGAACGTCGTCCAGTAGTTCGACGCCGGCTTGTCGCCGATCAGCGCGATGGCGCGGCTGTAGGTCTCCGCCGCCTCTTCGTACTTCTTGCGCGAGCGCTGAACGTTGCCGAGCGCCGTGACGATGTCGATGTCGTCCGGATGCGCTTTCATCGCGGCATCGAGATGGGCGATGGCCTCGTCGCCCTTGCCCATCTGCTCCAGGTTCAGTCCGACCTGGACGTCGGCATTGAGGCGCAGGGGCGAGGTGGTGGGAATCTGCGAATAGGCCTCGTTGGCCCGCTCGGTCTGCTTCATCCGGTCGAGGATGTCGGCGAGGGTGAGTCGCGCGAGGGCGTGCTCGGGAGCGAGGTAGAGGGCGAGACGCAGGTAGACCACCGCCGGGAGTTCGTCGCCCTGGGTCGAGCCGGCCGAGCCGAGGCCGTACAGAACCTCGCCCGCACCCTCCTGCGCCGAGTTGACCAGGCGGCTGAGGGGCTTGCCCTCCTTCAGCTTGGTCAGCGCATCGCGCACGATGGGATGGCGCGGCAGCAGCTTGTCGAAATCGGTGTAGGCCTGGATCGCGAGGTCGGTACGGCCGGCCTGGGCCTCGAAGCGCGCATAGGCATCGACGATGCGCAGGGTGTTGCGATCGGCATCGTAGGCGGCCTTCAGGCGACGCTCGGCCTCTGCCTGATCGCCGACGAGGCTGGCGATCAGCCCGGCATGGAAGTCGCGGAAGGTGTTGTAGTAGCGCTCGCCCTTGAGCTTGTTGATGGTCTCCAGCGCGCGCTTGCCGTCATTGGCCCCGGCGAAGGCCCAGGCGGTGAGCAGCGTTCCGGTCAGGTCGGCTGCGGCCCCCCGGCCGCTGCGCGCGAAGTTCTGGCGCGCCTGGGCGAACTGCCCGGCCTTGATCTGGCGCACACCGAGCGCGAGCTGGGCGAGGCCGTTCGTGCCGTCGCGGCTGGTGAGGCGCTCGGCGGCCCGGAAGGCGTCCGGCAGGGAGCCGTCGGCGAGCAGCGACACGAAGGCGCGCTCCAGGAGCTCGGCGTTGCGCGGATCGGCCTTCACCGCCTCGCGATAATAGCTCGCGGCCGCCGCGGTGTCCTTGGAGGCACCGGCGATGTAGGCCGAGAGGAAGTTGCCCTCCAGCGATTCTGCCGGCTCGTACTCGGAGATCGGAGCGGATTCCCGGGGTTGGGCCGCGTAGGCCGCCGGCGAGGCCGCGAGGCAGACGGCGAGCGCCGAGAGGACCCGGCGGCCGGTCCGACTGGTTTTGGCTGTTCCGTTCATGGGCACCGATCACGGCTCCTGCGCACCGGCCATCTCGGCAGCCGGGCTCGATTGGGGCGGGACACTGGACTCTTACCGCCATCCTCGCAAGGCATAAGGATGGCGGCACCTGCGCCCGCCATCCCCCCTCATCCGACCGTGATCGCGCCGCGAAGCGGCCCCCTCACATGTTCGGGTAGTTCGGTCCGCCCGGTCCCTCCGGGGTCTCCCAGTTGATGTTCTGGTTCGGATCCTTGATGTCGCACGTCTTGCAGTGGACGCAGTTCTGAGCGTTGATCTGGTAGCGGACGCCGTCGCTGGCGCCGGCATCCTCGACCCATTCGTAGACGCCGGCCGGGCAGTAGCGTGCCGACGGCCCGCCGTAGACGTCGTGCTCGGAGGCCTTCTGCAGCTCCAGGTTCCGAACCTTGAGGTGGGCCGGCTGGTCCTCCTCGTGGTTGGTGTTCGAGAGGTAGACCGAGGAGAGCCGGTCGAAGGTCAGCTTGCCGTCCGGCTTCGGATAGACGATCGGCTTCACCTCGCTGAGCGGCTTCAGCGTGGCATGGTCCGGCTTGCCGTGGCGCAGCGTTCCGAAGGGCGAGGCCTCCAGGATCGTGTTCGACCACATGTCGAGCCCGCCGAGGCCGACGCCGATCAGGGTGCCGTACTTCGACCAGAGCGGCTTGACGTTCCGCACGCGCTTCAGATCCTGGCCGATGGGGCTGTCGCGCCAGCCGTTCTCATAAGTGACGAGCTCGTCACCGTGCCGACCGGCTTCGAGCGCCTGCGCCAGGGCCTCGGCCGCCTGCATGCCGGAGAGGACCGCATTGTGCGAGCCCTTGATGCGCGGCACGTTCACGAAGCCGGCGGAATCGCCGACGAGGCACCCGCCTGGGAAGACCAGCTTCGGGACCGACTGCCAGCCGCCCTCCATGATGGCGCGCGCGCCGTAGCCGATGCGCTTGGCCCCCTCGAAGGTCTCGCGGATCATCGGGTGGGTCTTGAAGCGCTGGAACTCGTCGAACGGCGACAGGGTCGGGTTCTCATAGTTCAGGTGCGTCACAAAGCCGACCGAGAGCAGGCCGTCGTCGAAGTGATAGAGCCAGGAGCCGCCGCCGGCCTTGTTCGGCAGCGGCCAGCCCATCGTGTGCTGCACGAGGCCGGCCTGGAACTTGTCGGGGGCGAGCTGCCAGAGTTCCTTGACGCCGAGACCGTATTTCTGGTGGTCGCTGTGGGCGTTGAGCTTGAACCGGTCGATCAGCGTCTTGGTCAGCGACCCGCGCGCGCCCTCGCCGAAGACCGTGTACTTGGCCCGAAGCTCCATGCCGCGGGTGTAGTCGTCGCGCGGCTCGCCGGATTTGCCGATGCCGAGATCGCCCGTGGCCACGCCGACCACGGCGCCGGCCGCGTCGTAGAGCACTTCCGCGGCCGGAAAGCCCGGATAGATCTCGACGCCGAGTTCCTCAGCCTTGGCGCCGAGGTACTTCGTCACGTTGGAGAGTGAACCGACGAAGTTGCCGTGGTTCGACATCAGCTTGGGGAAGAACACGTTCGGCATGGTCACGCCGCTGTTCTTGGTCAGGAACATGAACTCGTCGCGCTCGACCGCGGTCTTCAGCGGGCGCGCCTCGTCCTGGCGCCAGCCGGGGAGTAGGCCGTCGAGCCCCGAGGGATCGATCACAGCACCGGACAAGATGTGGGCGCCCACCTCGGAGCCCTTCTCGACCACCACGATGCTGACGTCAGGCGCCAGTTGCTTGAGGCGGATGGCCGTCGCGAGCCCGGCCGGACCGGCGCCCACGATGACCACGTCGAACTCCATTGCCTCGCGTTCAGGCAGCGCCATCCGTCATCCTCCTGTCGTGCATCCGCTTTTCGCGGGCGCGTTGGTCGTGCGATCCCATGTTTGACGATCAGTCTCAACCCATTCCAACTTGGGAACGCAACCCAACTTGGGAATGCAGGCGCGACTCTGCCCGGGGATGACCCGTGCTGACGATGTCGCGCAGGGCAAAAGGTGGTGCGCGACGTCGCATGCCCCGTTGTCCACAGCTCGCTGAGGCGCCACATCAACCGCATGAGCCAGGGTGAAGACCGACAGCGGGATCTGATCGCGAACCTCGACTTCCACGTCGAGGCCGGGCTCGACCTGTTTCTGGACGAAGCGCCCCATGATCGCTTCGCCGAGACCGATTCACCGGAGCCGGTGCGCGCCGCCCCGAGCCGTCCAGCCCCGGAGAGACAAACCCCCGAGCGTGCCCGTCCCGCCCTCGACGACACCTTCCGCACCGAACTGCCCCCGCGCGGTTCGGCGCCGCCACCGGCCCGGACCTTTGGACAATCGGCCTCGGCCAAGCCCGGGGAAGCCGCCGGCGATGCCCGAGCGCGCGCGAAGGACGTCCAGACCCTGGAGGAACTGGAGGCGCTGCTCGCCGGCTTCGACGGCTGCCCCCTGAAGTTCACCGCCAAGAACCTCGTCTTCGCCGACGGCAATCCAGCGGCGAAGCTGATGTTCATCGGCGAGGCGCCGGGGGCCGACGAGGACCGGGTGGGCAAACCCTTCATGGGCCGCTCGGGCAAGCTCCTCGACCGCATGATGGCGGCCATCGGCCTGGACCGTACGAATGCGTACGTCACCAACATCGTGCCGTGGCGACCGCCGGGGAACCGCAATCCGACGCCGCAGGAGGTGTCGATCTGCAGGCCGTTCATCGAGCGCCAGATCGAGCTCGCCGATCCCGACCTGATCGTCTGCCTCGGCAGCCCGGCGACGCAGGCGATCACCGGCACCAAGGACGGCATTCTGAAGGCCCGCGGCCGCTTCTATCCGTATCGGGTTGGGAGGCGCGAGATCCGCGCCCTGGCGACCCTGCATCCGGCCTATCTCCTGCGCCAGCCTCTGCAGAAGCGCCTCGCCTGGCGGGATTTCCGGACGCTGCGCGCGGCTCTCGACGGGAAGGCCTGAGCCAGCTAGGGCCAGCGCCCAAGCGGAACCGTATCCCGCGCCTACGACTTACTTCACGCGGTCGTGTGTGACGCCGCGTGGCCGGACAAGGTGTAACGAGATCATGCGCTGGGAAGATTTCCGCTCGTCGGACAATGTCGAGGATCGGCGCGGCGAAGGTGGGGGCGGCGGTGGGTTCGGCTTTCCCGGCGGTGGAGCCGGTGGCCTCGGCATCGGCACCATCGTGATCCTGTGCATCATCGGGTGGGTCACAGGCATCAATCCGGCCGTCTTGATCGGCGGTGCCGAGCAGATGTCCGGCGGCGGACGCCCCCGCCAGGAGCAGGTCGATCCGCAGACCCAGACGCAGCGCAAAACCAAGCCCACCGACGAGAGCGGCCGCTTCGCCGCTGCGATCCTCGGCAACACCGAGGACGTGTGGAAAGAGGTCCTTCCGAACCAGACCGGTCGCCAGTACCGGCCGACCGCGATGGTGCTCTACACCGGCGGAACCCGCAGCGGCTGCGGTTCCGCGCAAGCGGCGATGGGGCCGTTCTACTGCCCGATCGACAAGAAGGTCTATCTCGACACGTCCTTCTTCAAGGAGATGGAGCAGAAGTTCGGCGTGAAGGGTGATTTCGCCTACGCCTACGTCATCGCCCACGAAGTCGGGCACCACGTGCAGGACGAACTCGGGATCCTCGGCAAGGTGCAGGGGCGCCAGCAGAACGCGTCGAGCAAGACGGAAGCGAACCAGCTCTCCGTGCGCATCGAACTCATGGCCGACTGCCTCGCGGGCGTCTGGGCCAAGAACTCGAACGACAAGTACAACGCCCTGGAGCAGGGCGACATCGAAGAGGCGATGCAGGCGGCGAGTGCCATCGGCGACGACAAGCTTCAGAAGCAGTCACAGGGCTACGCGGTACCGGATTCCTTCACCCACGGTTCGTCCGAACAGCGGATGCGCTGGTTCATGACCGGCTATCGCAGCGGACAGACGAAGTCTTGCGACACGTTCCGGGCCGCGCGTAACTGAGGTGCAGCCGGCGCGCTGTCGGGGGGCGGGGCTTTCGCGTAAGATCGCTGATGTCCCGCCCGCGCTCGGCTGAAGGCATTCCATGATGGTCGCATCCGACAAGACCCGCAGCTTCATCCCGCTGGCCATCGCGGTCCTCACGGTGTCGGATACCCGGAGCGCGGAGGACGACCGCTCCGGCGACACCCTCGTCGAGCGCCTCGAGGCCGCGGGCCATACCCTGGCCGCTCGCGCCATCGTCCCCGACGAAGTGGCGGCGATCCGTGGACAGGTCGAGAGCTGGAGCCGGGACCCGGCCGTCGACGTCGTCATCACGACGGGCGGCACAGGCTTCACCGGTCGGGACGTGACGCCCGAGGCGATCGAGCCCCTGTTCGAGAAGCGCATGGACGGCTTCTCGGCCGTCTTCCACCGTATCTCCTACGACAAGATCGGAACCTCTACCCTGCAGTCGCGCGCGACCGCCGGCGTCGCGAACGCGACCTACATCTTCGTGCTGCCCGGCTCTCCCGGCGCCTGTCGCGACGCCTGGGACGGTATCCTCGCCGCGCAGCTGGACTATCGCCATCGCCCCTGCAACTTCGTCGAGATCATGCCCCGGCTCGACGAGCACCTGCGTCGCGGCGCATCGATCTCGGTCTGACCCACACCCGCCAGCGAATTGTCCGCGGTGGTCAGGCCCGGTCGAGCCGCGCCGCGAGTGGTCGGGCCTTCAGCCGGCGGATGAATTTAGGGCCGGCGAGCAGGCGGTCGCGTCGCACCAGATCGCCCGGACGCGGCGCGTTCACGCCGATGACGCGCTCGCCCCGGGCAGCCAGGCGCGCGGGCAGGCCGGTATGGGGCCGGCGCAGGCGTGCCAGCGAGACCTCCGGCCGCGCCGTCCCGATGAAGCGGTCGAGAAGACGGATCCAGCCCTCGGCAGGAATATCGCCGGCCTCCAGGCAGAGGACCCAGTCCCGGCGTGCGACCTTCGCGCCCGCCGACCACGGCGACGACCCGCGTCCGCGCAGAACGACCTTCGCACCGGTCGCTTCGGCCACGGTCTCGATCGTCGTATTCGCGGTTGGCACGATGATCACCGCATCGCCGACGAGCCCCGCCGCGACGCCGGCCACCAGCGCGCCGAGCGTGTCGGCGAGTTGATCGACGGATTCGGGGTCGGCAGGCCGGGTCACGGAGATGAGAGCCGAAAGCATGCGCGCGCATACCGCATTTTTGCGTTGCGCAAAGCCATCTCACGGCGGCGCAATGCTAACAGGCGGGTAGAAATGCTGAGGGACGGGCGTTCTGCCTGAAATATCTGCAACTGTCCCGACGTTTGTTCGTGATACGTTCTCATCCAATCCCTTTGGATGAACTCGGCCCATGCCTGCAGACGCCTTCCGCTCATCATCCGCCGGCATCGAGGCGGCGCGACGCCTCGGTGAGACGACGCCGCAGCCGTCGGGGCGGCGGGGCCGGGGTGCCACGGCCAATCCGAGCGGACGGTACGAGGCGGCCCGCCGGGAATCCTTCAACGACGGCTGGTCCACGGAGGAGGAGGCGGTCGCTTTGCGGACCGAGGTGAGGCCGGAGCATGCCCGCACGCTGATCACCCGCAACACCTCGCCCGACATCTCGTTCGATCGCTCGATCAATCCCTATCGAGGCTGCGAGCACGGCTGCGTCTACTGCTTCGCCCGTCCGAACCACGCCTATGTCGGCCTCTCGCCGGGCCTGGATTTCGAGACCAAGCTGTTCCGGAAGGTGAATGCCGGCGCCCTGCTCGAAGCGGAGCTGTCCGCGCCGGGTTACCGCCCTGCTACCATCGCCCTGGGCACCGCCACCGATCCCTACCAGCCCATCGAACGGGAGCATCGCGTCACCCGCGCGGTGCTGGAGGTGCTGGCGCGTTTCCGCCACCCGGTCGGCATCGTGACGAAATCGAACCTCGTCGTACGCGACCTCGACCTCCTCACCGACCTCGCGCGGGATGGTCTGGTCAAAGTCGCGATCTCGGTGACGACCCTGGATCCCGTCCTGGCGCGCCGGCTCGAGCCGCGCGCGCCGCATCCGCAAAAGCGCCTGGATACGATCGGCCGCCTGAGCGCGGCCGGTATCCCCGTGATGGTCATTGCCGCGCCGATCATCCCCTCGCTCAACGACCACGAGCTCGAGGCGATCCTCGGTCAGGCCCGTGCCCTCGGCGCCCAAGAGGCCAGCCACGTGCTCCTGCGCCTTCCGCTCGAGCTCGATGACCTGGTGAACGACTGGTTCGCCGAGCATTACCCGGGCCGGCAGCGCCACGTCATGTCGCTGGTCCGCGCTGCGCGGGGCGGCAAGGCCTATGACGCCGCCTTCGGCACGCGGATGACCGGCACCGGCGCCTATGCCGACCTGATCCGCCAGCGCATGCGGCTTGCCCGGCTGCGCCTCGGCTATCCTGAAGTCCGACGGCGCCTGCGGACTGACCTGTTCAGGGTTCCGACGGACCAGTTGAGCTTGTTCTGAGGTCATAGGCGCGCGTGAAGCTCAGGCGATGATGGGGCGAGCGGCCGCGGCGTGCGAGGCCGGCGAGGTGCGTGCGCGTGCCGTAGCCGACATTGCTGGCCCAGCCGTAATCCGGGTAGCGCCCGGCGAGCCGACGCATCAGGGTATCGCGGAGGGTCTTGGCCACGATGGAGGCGGCGGCGATCTGCGGCACCAGACGGTCGCCGCCCACCACGGCGCGGCCCGGGAGCGTGAGACCGGGAATCGCGTCGCGGCCGTCGACCCAGACCGGTGCGTCGAGGTGCAGGGTGAGGACCGCGCGCCGCATGGCGTCGAGGGTGGCGGCGCGGACGTTGATCCGGTCCACCAGGGCGCGCGACCCGGCCGCCACCGCGACGCGGGCTCGCGCCCGGATCAGGGGGGTCAGCGCCTCGCGCTCGGCCGCCTTCACGCGCTTGCTGTCGTCGAGGCGCGCCAGCAGCTCGGGCGGAAACGCGGTCGGCGCGAACCACACCGCTGCAACGATCACCGGACCGCAGAGTGCGCCGCGCCCGACCTCGTCGCAGCCGATCACGGCCGGGTAGGTCTCCGCCAGGCGTGGGTCGAAGGGCGGCATCGGGAGGGGTCCGGGGCAGGGGTTGCCCTCTTCCCCTAGCCTGCGTGGGGAAACGGGTCCACGCGTCAGCCGAGTTCGACGATGCCCCGCGGAGCCGTCCCCGCTGCCCGGGCCGGGGCCGGCGTGCTGCCATGGGCGTGGGCAATGTTGTCGTAGAACTGGCGCGCACTCTCGGCCCAGGTGTAGCGCAGGGCTTCGCCGCGACAGCGCTCGCGCGGAATTGCCAGCGCAGCCAGGGCGGCTGCTCGCAGATCCTGATCGAGGACGCCGGCACCGGTCCGGCCGATGACGTCGAGGGGCCCTGTGACGGGGTAGGCGGCCACCGGCACACCACAGGCGAGGGCTTCGAGGAGCACGATTCCGAAGGTGTCGGTCAGGCTCGGGAACACGAAGACGTCGGCGGCGGCGTAGAGGGCGGCCAGCGCGGCGCCCGTACGGGTGCCCAGGAAACGGGCTTCCGGCGCGATACCTGAGAGGCGCGCTCGGTCCGGGCCGTCGCCGACGACGACCTTCGTGCCGGGCAGGTCGAGGCGCAGGAACGCTTCGAGGTTCTTCTCCACCGCGACCCGTCCCACGGACAGGAAGATCGGCCGTGGCAGACCGGCGAGGTCCGCCAAGTCCGGCGCTTCCGGC
Organism: Methylobacterium sp. V23; assembly: GCF_002917135.1. Taxonomy (NCBI): domain Bacteria; kingdom Pseudomonadati; phylum Pseudomonadota; class Alphaproteobacteria; order Hyphomicrobiales; family Methylobacteriaceae; genus Methylobacterium; species Methylobacterium sp. V23. The sequence continues at coordinate 91,791 of NZ_PDHT01000009.1, read as the reverse complement.
GGGCGCGGGCGGAACAGCTCGGTATCGACGCCGCGCGTCCAGCGCATCAGGTTGGTGAAGCCGCGGGCGTCGAGGTCGCGCTCCAGGGAAGGGGTGGAGACCATGGTGCCGTTGGCCGCTCCGTGAAACCGGCGCAGCCAGGCATAGCTCCAGGCTTCCGGCACGGGGGCCCGGGCGGAAAGATATTCCGGGAAACGGGTATGATAGCTCGTGGTGAACGGCCGGCCGTGAGCGAGGCAGTATCGCCGCGTGGCATAGCCGACGGTCCCCTCGGTGGAGATGTGGACGTGGGTGGGCCGCAGATCGTCCCAGAGGCGGGCCACGTGCCGCTTGGTGGCGTAGGCGAGCCGGATCTCGGGATATCCCGGGAGGGGAAGGGACGCGAAGTCCTGGTGGGTCAGGAACACCGGGTCGAAGCCGTAGGCGCCCCCCGCCGCGGCCATGTTCTCCAGGGAGCGGACGACACCGTTGACCTGCGGATGCCAAGCATCCGTCGCGATGAGGAGCCTCACGCGACCGCCCGGGCCCCTTCGGGCCGCGGATGGCCGACCAGCTCGGTGCGCGCAGCGCGGGCGCGTAGCAGGCTCGGATAGTGCAGCACCTCCATGGTGCCGTCGTAATGCTCGACGATGGCGGTACAGGATTCCACCCAGTCGCCGGTGTTCAGGTAGGTCAGACCGTTGATCTGCCGGTTGGCCGCGTGGTGGATGTGACCGCAGATCACCCCATCGGCTCCGACGCGCTTGGCCTCGGCGCTCAGCAGTTCCTCGAACTTGCCGATGAAGCTGACGGCGTTCTTCACCTTCAGCTTGGCCCAGGCCGAAAGCGACCAATAGGCGAGGCCGAGGCGGCGACGCACGGTGTTGACGTAGGTGTTCACGAAGAGCGCGAAGGTGTAGGCGCCGTCGCCCAGGAACGCGAGCCACTTGGCATGGCGGACCACCATGTCGAACTGGTCGCCGTGAATGACGAGGTACCGCTTCCCATCGGCCGCCTCGTGCACCCGCTGGTCGGCGATCTCGATGCCGCCGAAGGTCATGCCGATGTAGTCACGCAGGAATTCGTCGTGGTTGCCCGGCACGTACACCAGCGTCGAACCCTTGCGCACCTTGCGCATGAGCTTCTGCACGACGTCGTTGTGGCTCTGCGGCCAGTACCAGCCGGACTTGAGTTGCCAGCCATCCACGATGTCGCCGACGAGGTAGATGACGTCCGCATCGTAATCACGCAGAAATTCGAGCAGCAGATCGGCCTGGCACCCCTTGGTGCCCAGATGCATGTCGGACAGGAACAGGGTCCGGACGCGGGTCGTCTCAGTGTCTTCGCCCACGTTCGCCTCCGGGACAGCCTCCAACGTCATGAGCCAAACCGGATTCCCGTATCAGTTTGATGACGTTGGCCCCGTGAGACCGCGCGCCTTCTGCGCCGCGACGTAAGCTATTCTTCCACAAAAAAAATTTTGATTTGCGACCAAGTATTTCGGGTTTTCCTTTCTGGCAGAAGCCGGGCATAGTCCCGCTCAAGGTGCCCCACCGGGCGGCGTTCGAGAACGCATGACCGGAGCCCATCGAGGCGAACTAAGGGTGCCGTCCCCGGGGACGACGACGCTGAAACGGCCCAGCGGTCAGCGCGTGTCGCGCGACCCGGCCCATGGAGAAGAGGCTTGAGGTATTCGGTGGCGCGCGCGGCGACGGGCGTCGGAGGGCAACCTTCGGCGCGGACGGACATGGGTCCCGTTTTCTTCCCGGGTCCCGTTTTCGTCCCCGGTCCCGTTTTCGACCTATGTCGCGCGCGAACGAGTTCGTCCCGCGATTCATCTGACCAGCGGCCGTCAGGAGCACTCGGGACCGTCCCGGGGCGCTCCGTGCGATCCGCCCCAACCCTCGGCGCACCATTGTCGCCGCACGCAAGCTGCGTGTCGGCGCTATTCTGAGAAACGGAGAAAACACCATGGCGGCAACGCGACGTCCCGGCCGGAACCATCTGTTCGTCCCGGGCCCGACGAACATTCCGGATCGCGTGATGCGCGCGATGATGGTCCAGTCCGAGGACCACCGCTCGGTGGATTTCCCGGCGCTGACGAAGCCTCTGTTCGAGGAGAGCAAGGCGGTCTACGGCTCGAAGGACGGCACCATCTTCCTGTTCCCGGCCTCCGGCACGGGCATCTGGGAATCCGCGCTGTCGAACACCCTGTCGCGCGGCGACAAGGTGCTGGCCGCCCGCTTCGGCCAGTTCAGCCACCTCTGGATCGACATGGCCCAGCGCCTCGGCCTCGAGGTCGTGGTGCAGGACGAGGAGTGGGGCACGGGTGCGAACCCGGAGCGGATCGGCGAGGCCCTGCGCGCCGACAAGAACCATGAGATCAAGGCCGTCATGGTGGTCCACAACGAGACCGCCACCGGCGTCACCAGCGATATCGGCGCCGTGCGCAAGGCGATCGACGCCGCCGGCCACCCGGCCCTGCTCTTCGTCGACGGCGTCTCCTCGATCGGATCACTGCCGTTCAAGATGGACGAGTGGAAGGTCGATTGCGCGATCGCCGGCTCGCAGAAGGGCCTGATGCTCCCCGCCGGTCTCGGCGTGATCTGCGTCAGCCAGAAGGCGCTCAAGGCCGCCCACACCTCGTCGGGCCAGAACGATCGCCTGGCGCATGTCTACTTCGACTGGGCCGATCACCAGAAGCAGAACCCGGCCGGCTACTTCCCCTACACCCCGCCGCTGCCGCTGCTCTACGGCCTGCGCGAAGCCCTCGCCTGCCTCAACGAGGAAGGGCTCGAGAACGTCTACCATCGCCATCACGTGCTCGGCGAGGCGACCCGCCAGGCCGTGGCGGCCTGGGGCCTGAAGACCTGTGCCAAGGAGCCCAAGTGGAACTCCGACACCGTGACGGCCATCCTCGTGCCGGAGGGCGTCGATGCCGCCGCGATCATCAAGCACGCCTACGTGCGCTACAACCTGGCGCTCGGCGCCGGCTTGAGCCAGGTCGCCGGCAAGGTGTTCCGCATCGGCCACGTCGGTGACATGAACGAGCTGTCGCTCCTGGGCGCCATCGCGGGTGCCGAGATGGCCATGCTCGACCACGGGGTGAAGGTTCAGCCCGGCTCCGGCGTCGCTGCCGCGTCGAGCTACTTGCGCGAGAACCCGCTCTCGAAGTCCTGATCCGACGTGCCGGAGCGGACACGCCCGCTCCGGCACACCCGAAGTCCTTATCCGTGACGTGCCCTCACCGCGGCGTGTCTAGTACGTGTCTTGGCCGGATCGGCCAGAGGATTCCATGACGAAGAAGATCGTGTTCCTCGACCGCGAGTCCCTGGACGCCAAGGTCCGTGCGTTCTCTTTTCCGCACGCGTACGTCGAGTACGAGTCGACCTGGACGCCGGAAGAGATCGTCGAGCGCCTCAAGGGGGCCGAAATCGCGCTGATCAACAAGGTCCCGATGCGGGCCGAGACCCTGAAGCAGTTGCCCGATTTGAAGCTCATCGCGGTGGCCGCCACCGGCACCGACGTGGTCGACAAGGAAGCCGCCAAGGCCCAGGGCATCACCGTCGTCAACATCCGCAACTACGCCTTCAACACCGTGCCTGAGCACGTGATCGGCCTCATGTTCGCCCTGCGCCGGGCGATCGTGCCCTACGCCAACTCGGTGCGCCGGGGGGATTGGGCGAAATCGACGCAATTCTGCTACTTCGACTACCCGATTCACGACATCGCCGGCTCGACCCTCGGCATTGTCGGCTACGGCGCGCTCGGCAAGTCGATCGCCAAGCGGGCGGAAGCGCTGGGCATGAAGGTCATCGCCTACGACGTGTTCCCCCAGGAGGGTCTCGTCGACTTCGAGACGATCCTCACGGAATCCGACGTCATCACGCTGCACGCGCCGCTGACGCCCGAGACCCGCAACATGATCGGGCGTGAACAGCTCGCGAAGATGAAGAAGCACGCGCTCCTCATCAACACCGCCCGCGGCGGCCTCGTGGACGAGGAGGCCCTGGCCGAGGCCCTGAAGGCCGGCACGATCGGCGGCGCCGGCTTCGACGTGGTGATGACCGAACCGCCGAAGAACGGCAACATCCTCTGCGAGCTCGACCTGCCGAACCTCATCGTCACGCCGCACGTGGCCTGGGCCAGCAAGGAGGCGATGCAGATCCTCGCCGATCAGCTCGTCGACAACGTCGAGGCGTTCGTCGCCGGCAAGCCCCAGAACGTGGTGTGACGCGGGTCCGCGCTCCCCACCGTCGCGGGGGCGCATCGTGATCGCCGAAGCGATCGACCAAACCGAGATCAAACGCCAGCCGCGCCGAGCGCGGGACCGACAGGGATCCTGAGACAATGAAGAAGCTGCTGTTCCAATTCGACACCGACGCCGTCCCGAGCGTGTTCGACGTGGTCGTCGGCTACGATGGCGGCGCGGATCACATCACCGGCTACGGCAACGTCACCCCGGACAATGTCGGCGCCCTCGTCGACGGCACGATCTACACCCGCGGCGGTTCCGAGAAGAAGTCGACGGCGATCTTCGTCGGCGGCGGCAGCATGGCGGCCGGCGAGGCCGTGTTCGAGGCGGTGAAGAAGCGTTTCTTCGGCCCGTTCCGCGTCTCGATCATGCTCGATTCCAACGGCTCGAACACCACGGCGGCCGCGGGCGTCGCCCTCGTCCAGAAGGCAGCCGGTTCGCTCCAGGGCAAGAAGGCCGTGGTACTCGCCGGCACCGGCCCCGTCGGCATGCGCTCGGCCGCGCTCCTGGCCCAGGAAGGCGCCGAGGTCATCCTGTGCGGCCGCTCCCTCGACAAGGCGCAGGCCGCCGCCGATCAGATCAACACCCGCTTCAAGGTCAACATCAAGGCCGCCGAGACCCCCGACGCGGCGTCCCGTGCGCAGATCGTCAAGGGCCAGAACCTCGTGTTCTCCGCCGGCGCGATCGGCCTCGAGCTCCTGCCCGAGGACGCCTGGAAGGATGAGGCCAGCATCGAGTTCGTGGCCGACTACAATGCGCAGCCGCCCCTCGGCTTCGGCGGCATCGAAGCCATGGACAAGGGCAAGGACCGCCACGGCAAGAAGGTGTTCGGCGCCCTCGGCATCGGCGGCCTCAAGCTGAAGCTGCACCGCGCCTGCGTCGGTCAGCTCTTCGACAACACCGAGCAGGTGCTGGACGCCGAGGCGATCTACGCCCTCGCCAAGAAGATGGCCTGATCGCCATGGCCGCGAAAGAGAACGCCGCCAACGAGACCATCCAGACCTTCCTCGACGGTCTGGCCAGTTCGGCGCCCACCCCCGGCGGGGGTGGCGCGGCCGCCATCTCCGGCGCCATGGGTGCCGCCCTCCTGAGCATGGTCTGCAATCTCACCATCGGGAAAAAGAAGTACGTCGAGGTCGAAGACGAGCTGAAGCAGATCCTCGGTCAGTCCGAGGCGCTGCGTACCGAACTCACCGGGATGATCGCCGACGACGTCGAGGCATTCGACGCCGTGATGGGCGCTTACGGGCTTCCCAAGGTCACCGACGAGGAGAAGGCGGCACGGGCGGAGAAGATCCAGGCTGCCCTCAAGGTCGCCACCGACGTGCCGCTCGCCTGCTGCCGCGCCTGTCGCAAGGTCATCGACCTCGCGCAGACCGTCGCCGACAAGGGCAACCTCAACGTCATTTCGGATGCCGGCGTCGCGGTGCTGTCGGCGCATGCCGGCCTCCGCAGCGCGGCGCTGAACGTCTACGTCAACGCCAAGGGCCTGGACGACCGAGCCTTCGCAGACGAGCGTCTCGGCGAGCTCGAAACCCTCCTGGGCTCGGCCGGTTCGCTGAACGAGTCGATCTATGAGGTCGTGAAGGCGAAGGTAAACTGAGCCATTCGGCCACTCGTGCCGCGCGGGTTTCGCACCGCACGAAGACAAAGTATGTATCGCACCACAGCAAGAGCTGCTCCCGACGCCATCGGGGCAGCTTTTCTGCAAAATGAATACAGTTTCACGTCCCTCAAGGCAGAGTGAAACAGACTGTAAAAAAATATAAGTCGCAAAGCACTTTCCGTGAAGTGAAATTTACGAGACAGTCGCGGCAAGGAAGAAACGCCGAGGAGAACGCCCATGGACGTGCACGAGTACCAGGCCAAGGAACTGCTTGCCGGCTTCGGCGTGGCGGTTCCGAAGGGAGCAGTGGCTTTCAGCGCCGATCAAGCCGTCTACGCAGCCACGGAGCTCGGCGGCTCCTTCTGGGCGGTCAAGGCCCAGATCCACGCGGGCGCGCGCGGCAAGGCCGGCGGAATCAAGCTGTGCCGGACCTACAACGAGGTCCGTGACGCCGCCAAGGATCTCCTCGGCAAGCGCCTTGTGACCCTGCAGACCGGCCCCGAAGGCAAGCCGGTGCAGCGCGTCTACGTCGAGACCGCAGACCCCTTCGAGCGCGAACTCTACCTCGGCTACGTCCTCGACCGGAAAGCGGAGCGCGTCCGCGTCATCGCTTCCCAGCGCGGCGGCATGGATATCGAGGAGATCGCCGCGAACGAGCCCGAGGCTTTAATCCAGGTCGTGGTCGAACCGGCCGTCGGCTTGCAGCAGTTCCAGGCGCGCGAGATCGCTTTCCAGCTCGGCCTCAACATCAAGCAGGTCTCGGCGGCCGTGAAGACGATCATGAACGCCTACCGGGCGTTCCGCGATTGCGACGGCACCATGCTGGAGATCAACCCCCTCGTCGTCACGAAGGACGACCGGGTCCTGGCGCTCGACGCCAAGATGTCCTTCGACGACAACGCCATGTTCCGCCGGCGCAACATCGCCGACATGCACGATCCCTCGCAGGGTGATCCGCGCGAGGCCCAGGCCGCCGAGCACAACCTCTCCTACATCGGGCTCGAGGGGGAGATCGGCTGCATCGTCAACGGGGCCGGTCTCGCCATGGCCACCATGGACATGATCAAGCATGCGGGCGGTGAGCCCGCGAACTTCCTCGATGTCGGCGGCGGCGCCTCGCCGGACCGGGTCGCGACGGCCTTCCGCCTCGTCCTCTCCGACCGCAACGTGAAGGCGATCCTCGTCAACATCTTCGCCGGCATCAACCGCTGCGACTGGGTCGCCCAGGGGGTGATTCAGGCGGCGCGCGAGGTGAAGATCGACGTGCCGCTCGTGGTCCGGCTCGCCGGGACCAATGTGGAGGCGGGTCAGAAGATCCTGGCCGAGAGCGGTCTCGACCTCATCACCGCCGACAGCCTCTCGGATGCTGCCGCCAAGGCCGTTCAGGCCTGCGAAGCGGCCAAGAACAGCCCCAAGACCAGCCACTGAGACGCAGGGGAGGATACGTCATGAGCATTCTGATCGACGAGAAGACCCCGATCCTGATCCAGGGCATCACGGGCGACAAGGGCACCTTCCACGCCAAGGAAATGATGGCGTACGGCTCCAACGTCGTGGGTGGCGTCACCCCCGGCAAGGGCGGCAAGACCCACCTGGGTGTCCCGGTGTTCAACACCGTCAAGGAGGCCGTCGAGGCCACCGGAGCCACCACCTCGATCACCTTCGTCGCGCCGCCCTTCGCGGCCGACGCCATCATGGAGGGGGCCGATGCCGGCCTCGCGCTGATCTGCTCGATCACCGACGGCATCCCGGCCCAAGACATGATGCGGGTGAAGCGCTACCTGCGCCGCTACCCCAAGGAGCGTCGCACCATGGTGGTCGGCCCGAATTGCGCCGGCATCATCTCGCCCGGCAAGTCGATGCTCGGCATCATGCCCGGTCACATCTACCTCAAGGGCAATGTCGGTGTGATCTCGCGCTCCGGCACGCTTGGCTACGAGGCGGCCGCGCAGATGATGGCCGAGGGTATCGGCATCTCCACCTCGGTGGGTATCGGCGGCGATCCGATCAACGGCTCGTCCTTCCTCGACCACCTCGCCCTGTTCGAGCAGGACCCGGACACCCGGGCCGTCCTGATGATCGGCGAGATCGGCGGTCCCCAGGAGGCCGAGGCCTCGGCCTGGATCAAGGAGAACATGTCGAAGCCAGTGGTCGGCTTCGTCGCCGGCCTCACCGCTCCGAAAGGTCGCCGCATGGGTCATGCCGGTGCGATCATCTCGGCCACCGGCGACTCGGCCGCCGAGAAGGCCGAGATTATGCGTTCCTACGGCCTGACCGTGGCCCCGAGCCCCGGCGAGTTCGGCTCGACGGTGGCGCAGGTGATGCGCAAGCTGGCGGCCTGATCCGCGACACCCTCCCTCCGTGTGAGGGAGGGTGGTGGCGAAGCGCCCCGGAGAGGGAGCCCTTTCTCGGGGAGCTGCGCCCCCTCTCGCAGGACTTTGGTCCAACCCGACCCGGATGCTGGGCATCCTTCGCCTGATTTGAGGCGAGGGCACACACGGGACCCCATACCCATCCGTTGCCCGCTTCCGTCGCGGTCGATCGGCGAAGAATTTCTTTCAAGGTGGCCTTCGATGACGGATACCCTTCACGCCCCGGTCGGAGCCGTCGACCACACCTTCGCGCCCCCCGTCATCACGGGAACTTCGTCGAAGGAAGCCCTCGACATCCTGTTCCACGCCCTGCTCGCCGTGGCCCGCCGGCACGAGCCCGAACTTGAGGACGTGCTGCACGGGCGGGCCAACATCTCGGAATTCTCACCCGAGCTCCTCGCGCGAGCGCTTCAGGTGCAGGGTATCTGGTTCCAGCTGCTCTCCATCGCCGAGCAGAACGCCGCCATGCGCCGGCGCCGTCAGGTCGAGCGCACCAAGGGCCGCGAGGCGTTGGGCGGCAGCTTCAGCGCCGTCCTGGCCGATGCGGCGGCGAGCGGCATCAAGGCGCCGGAGATCCACGCCCTCCTCAAGGATCTGCGGATCCGTCCGACGATCACGGCGCACCCCACCGAGGGCAAGCGCGTCACGGTGCTGGAGAAATTCCGCCGCATCTATCTCGTGCTGCGTGAGTTGGAGCTGCCGCGCTGGACCGAGCGCGAGCGCAACGGCCTGATGAACGAGCTGCGCGACCAGATCGAACTCGTCTGGATGACGGGTGAGCTGCACCTGGAGAAGGCCACCGTCGAGCGCGAGGTCGCCTGGGGCCTGCACTTCTTCGACGAGACGCTGTTCGAGATGCTGCCGGAGGTGCTTTACTCCCTGGAGGAGAGCCTGGCGGAGTATTATCCGGACGAGAAGTTCGAGGTGCCGCCGTTCTTCCAGTTCGGCTCCTGGATCGGCGGCGATCGCGACGGCAATCCCTATGTGACCTCGTCCGTCACCCGCGCCACCCTGCAGCGCAACGCGCTCGCCTCCCTGCGGCGCTATCGCGACGGCGTCACGTCGCTGGGCCGCACGCTCTCCCTGACCGAGCGCTCGCTGCCGGTGCCGGAGACCTTCAGGGCGGCCTTGGCACAGATGCTGACCGAGAGCGGCGACGGCCGCGCCATTGCCAACAGGAACCCGGGCGAGGCCTATCGGCAGTTCCTCACCTGCGTCCTGCGTAAGCTCGAGGCGACGATCCTGCGCAACAAGGGCCAGCGCTCGACCGGGCCGGACTATCCGAGCGCGGACGGCCTCATCAACGATCTGCGCACCCTGGAGCAAGGTCTGGCCGACGCGAAGTGCCCGTCGTTGGCCGTCGATCTCGTGCGCCCGGTCCGGCGCATGGTCGAGATCTTCCGCTTCTCCACCGTCCGCCTCGACCTGCGCGAGAACACCACCCGAACCACCAAGACCCTGCAGGCCCTGTGGATCCAGGCGAACGGTCAGAACCGCACGCCCCCGGACGTCGACTCGCCCGAGTGGAAGAAGTGGATCATCGAGGAGCTGGCCCGGCCACGGACGACCGAGCGCAGCTTTGAGGATCTGCCCGACGATGCGCGTGAGACCCTGGAGACCTTCGCGCTCGTCGGCGAGATGCGCGAGCAGCTCGACCGCGAGGCTTTCGGCTCGTTCATCCTGTCGATGACCCGCTCGGTGCAGGACATTCTCGGCGCCTACCTGCTGGCCAAGGAGGCGGGTAACTTCCTCGACGCGGCCGGCACCGAGATCTGCTGCCTGCCGATCGTGCCGCTGTTCGAGACCATCGACGACCTGCGTGCGGCTCCGGCCATCATGAAGGAGCTGTTCTCGATCCCCCTCGTGCGCCGGTCCACGCGCTGGCAGGGCGGCGTGCAGGAGGTCATGATCGGCTACTCGGACTCGAACAAGGATGGCGGCTTCGTTGCCTCGAACTGGGAGCTCTACAAGGCCCAGGACAAGCTGACCCAGCTCGGCAAGGCTTCGGGCGTGCCGATCGCCTTCTTCCACGGCCGCGGCGGTTCCGTGAGCCGCGGCGGGGCACCGACGGCCCGTGCCATCGCGGCCCAGCCCCCCGGCTCGATCAACGGCCGCTTCCGCACCACGGAACAGGGCGAGGTCGTCTCGTTCAAGTACGCCAACCGGGGCACCGCCGCCTACCAGATGGAGCTTCTCGCCTCATCGGTCTTCCAGCACGCCCTGAAGTCGGAGCGCGAGGCCGCCAAGCTGCCCCGCAGCGAGTTCGACGACTGCCTGGAGGCCCTGTCGGGCGCCTCGCGCGCGGCCTACGTCAACCTGATCCAGCACCCCGATCTCGTGACCTATTTCGGGGCCGCGAGCCCGCTGGACGAGATCGCGCTCCTCAACATCGGGTCGCGTCCCGCCCGCCGCTTCGGCGCGCGCTCGCTGTCCGATCTTCGGGCGATCCCCTGGGTCTTCGCCTGGTCGCAGAATCGGCACGTGATCACCGGTTGGTACGGCGTCGGCTCGGGGCTGAAGAGTTTCCTCGACGTGCGCGGCAAGCAGGGCGAGGCGCAGCTGCAGCGGCTCTTCGCCGAATCGAAGCCGTTCCGCCTCATTCTCGACGAAGTCGAGAAGACGCTGCTGATGGTCGATCTGGAGATCGCGCGCGACTACGCCGGGCTGGTGCCCGACGAGGGTGCGCGCAACAGCATCTTCCCGCTGATCGAGGCCGAGTACGCCCTTACCCGTGAGATGGCCCTCCGGGTCAGCGGCGGTACCGAACTCGCCGAACGTTTTCCGCTCTTCCGCGATCGCCTCAACGGACGCCTGCCGACCATCAATCAGGTCAGCCGGGAACAGGTCGAGTTGCTGCGCCGATTCCGCTCCGAGGAGGATGAGGACCAGCGCGAGGCGGTGAAGTCGGCCCTGCTGCTCTCGATCAATTGCATCGCCGTGGGCTTCGGAGCCACGGGATAACGGCCTTGTCAGGATCCCGCGGGCCCGCGACGGCCCCCGGTCTCACACGCGGGTTCGTCCCGCCCGGTATGGTGTCCCGTTATGCGGGTCTCATGAACAACCAGAAGACGTCGAACAGGAAGGATACCCAATGAGCTTCACCCTGATTCAGCAGGCGACCCCGCGCCTTCACCGCTCGGAACTCGCCGTCCCCGGCTCCAACCCGACGTTCATGGAGAAGTCGGCCAGCTCGAAGGCCGACGTCATCTTCCTCGATCTCGAGGATGCGGTGGCGCCGGACGACAAGGAACAGGCCCGCAAGAACATCATCCAGGCGCTCAATGAGATCGACTGGGGCAACAAGACCATGATGATCCGCATCAATGGTCTCGACACCCACTACATGTACCGCGACGTCGTCGACATCGTTGAGGCCTGCCCCCGCCTCGACATGATCCTCATCCCCAAGGTCGGCGTGCCGGCGGACGTCTACGCCATTGACGTCATGGTGACCCAGATCGAGCAGGCCAAGAAGCGCGAGAAGAAGATCGGCTTCGAGGTCCTGATCGAGACCGCTCTCGGTATGGCGAACGTTGAAGCCATCGCCCAGTCGTCCAAGCGCCTCGAGGCGATGTCCTTCGGCGTGGCCGATTACGCGGCTTCGACCCGCGCTCGCTCCACCGTCATCGGCGGCGTGAACAAGGATTATTCGGTCCTTACCGACAAGGACGAGTCCGGCAACCGCGAGACCCATTGGCAGGACCCGTGGCTCTTCGCCCAGGCCCGCATGATGGTTGCCTGCCGCGCCTATGGCCTGCGCCCGATCGATGGTCCCTTCGGCGACTTCTCCGATCCGGACGGCTACATCTCCGCCGCCCGCCGCTGCGCCGCCCTCGGCTTCGAAGGCAAGTGGGCGATCCACCCCTCGCAGATCGATCTAGCCAACGAGGTGTTCACCCCCTCGGCGGCCGAGGTCGACAAGGCCCGCCGCATTCTGGCGGCCATGGAAGAGGCCGCCAAGGCCGGCAAGGGCGCCGTCTCCCTCGACGGCCGCCTCATCGACATCGCCTCGATCCGTATGGCCGAAGCGCTGATCGAGAAGGCCAATGCGATGGCGGCGAGCTGACGCCTCGGCACGACGCCTGACGAAACCCGCAACTCGGCCGCCCCTGTGGGGGCGGCCCTTTTGTTTGGCGGCCGGTCCTCGGAGTGACCGGCACCAAGACCGCCCGTCATCCGTTAGCCCATGCCCGCCAGCGGCAAGCGTTGCGGCAAACGTGCAAGATGAAGCCGATCGGCGGGCGCATGACACAAGACCCTCACCAGGTATCCAGGGAGATCCCATCATGCACGTGACCATCGAAGACGCGCACAAGGCCATCGAGGCCGCTCGCGCGAAGGCCGTGGAACTCGGCACGCAGATGTGCATCGCCGTCGTGGATTCCGGCGGTAACCTGAAGGCCTTCTACCGGATGGACGGCGCCTGGGTCGGCTCGATCGACATCTCGCACAAGAAGGCGAAGACCTCCGTGTTCTTCGGCATGATGACGGGTCAGATCGGCCAGCTCTCGCAGCCGGGCGGACCGCTCTACGGAATCGAGCACTCGAACGACGGTCTGATCACCTTCCCGGGCGGCATCCCGATCGTGGATCAGGACGGCGAGATGTCTGGAGCGATCGGCGTCAGCGGATCGACGGTGGAGAACGACCACGCAGTGGCGCTGGCCGGCGCAAGCTGCATCGGCTCGACGGAGCTGCCGGCGCATCCCTGGCGGACCTGACCCGCTCGATTGCCCTTCCAACACGGAAAAGCCCCGCTCGCGAGAGCGGGGCTTTTCCGTGCGACCTTCGAAGGCGGCGGCCCATGAGGGCCGCCGGATCGGACCTTAGAGGGAGCCGAACTTGTAGTTGAAGCCGGCCTTGATCAGGTTGCCCTCGGTGTTGAAGCGCGAGGTGTACGAGCCGGTCGCGGCGGTCAGGCCGGTCGTGTTCACGAGGACGTTGCGGCTGCCGAGGTCGTAGCGGAGGTACTCGGCCTTCAGCGTGATGGCGCTGGCGCCGATGAGACCGCCGATGAAGTTGAAGCGGTTCAGGAAGCTGTCGGTGGGGATCGCGTACTCGATGCCGCCGCCGTAGACGTAGCCCGTCTCCATGCCCTTGTAGCGGCCCAGGTAGGCGAGCTGGTTGGCACCGTTGAAGAAGTCGGCCTGATACTTGACCTCGCCGTAGGCGAAGCCGCCGGTCCCGTAGACTAGGAACCGGTCGAAGGCGTAGCCGAGGCGGCCCTGCACAGTGCCGAGGTAGTTCAGGCGGTTCCGGAAGCTGCTCGGGTCAGGAACACCGCCGTTGAACACGCTGGGAGCGCTGAAATAGTCACGACGCTTGCCGATATCGGTCCAGGTCACGTCGGCCTCGGCGCCGACGACGAAGCCGGAGCCCGGGGTGAACTGGTAGTTATACCCGATGCCGCCGCCGATGTTGCCGATGCCGTCCTGCTCGGCCTTGAAGCTCGAGGGACGACGCTCGCGGGCCACGTTGAGGCGGGTGTCGGTCAGACCGCCCGTAGCATCATTGTTACCAATGGTGCGAATGGTCTGGTTGTCGCTGAAGGTGTAGGAGCTGTGCGTTCCCACGTACAAACCGGTCCAGGTGAAGACCGGCACCGGCACGAAGACCGGCGGCGGCGCCTGACGGCGCGGAAGGTCGGCGGCATTTGCTGCGCCGATGGCGGCGAGCGACGCGAGGCCAGCCAGGAAAGTCTTTGCAATCATCGGGGTGTCTGTCCCAGGGTCGGAGAGTTGCCGTCAAGCTACTCGCGGTTGTCCAAGCCGACTATGCCCCACAAGCCACACCTGCTTCGGAAGCGTCAGGTGGCGTACGAAATTCGGTCGGACCGTGCGTCGGAGTGCGACCCGTGGCGCGCCACGGCGGGTGACAACGGCCGGTTAAGCACGTTGCGCTACTCCGATCCGGCACCCCTCCAGCCGTGACAGGAGCGACGATGACACGGGACCAGCTCGCCGCAGAACTGAAGCGCATCGCCACCGATCAGGTCAGCGACATCGAGCGCGCGGTCAAGGACGGCCACAAGACGATTGCCCTGAATGAGATTGCGGATCTCAACCGTAACCTGAAAGCCCTCGCGGCAGCCGTCAAAGGCAAGACCTTGATCCGGGCATGATTTCAGCGCCGGCACCTCTGCGTGTGCCGGCGCAAGAGAAGGCGGGAGGCTTGGGAAAAGCTCGGCAGCCCCGTTGACCGTTGCGAGACTTCGGACGCATGTTCCTATTATGTTCTCGATCAGGATCGCCGATGCAGTCTCGTCCCACCCCCGCGCCTGCCTGGATCGCGCCGGCGGAGGCGATCGTGGCCGCCTATCTGGAAGAGGCCGACGGCGATGCGATCCTTGCCCTCCATCGTGCGGTGGCCGATGCTCTGACCGACCTGTGCGAAGCCGAGCGTCGGACCCTGCGCCGCGATCGCCTGATTTCCCACGGCTACGTCCGCGGTCGGCCCGATCGAGACGCGTAGGGACGGCTCACACCTCGCCGTCGGAGGCTTTTTGCTCCTCGACCTCCGGCGCGACCTGCCCGAAGTTCAGAACCGCCACCAGGGCGGTTCCGCCGAAAACGTTCCCGATCAAGGTCGGCAGGAAGAAGCGCCACGCATAGTCGACCATCGTCGCTTGGCCGGAAAACACGAGATAGAACGTGTCGACCGAGCCGGCGACGATGTGGCTGAGATCGCACATCGAGACGAGCCAGGTGATGAGGATGATCACCAAGGCGGCCGCCGATCCCGTTGCCGGCAGCATCCACACCAGCAGGGCGATGAGCCAACCGGCGAAGACGGCCTTGATCACCGTGGTACCGAAGCCCGAGGCGACGGCGTGGTGGCTGAGCGCCGCGAAGGCGGTATGAACACCCGGCGCGAAAGCGTCCGAATAGGCAAGCACCGCCGCGATGACGGCCGTCGCCGCGATATTGCCGGTCAGCACGATTCCCCAGAGCCGCAGGACCCGCCAAAGCGTCGACCGACTGCGGTCATGCAACAGCGGCAGGATCGGCGTCACGGTGTTCTCGGTGAACAGTTGCTGGCGTCCCAGGATGACGATGAGGAAGCCGGTGGCGTAGCCGAGACTCGTGATCAAGCTGGTCCAGGGCGCCTCGGGCAGGTGGGTCTTCAGCACACCCGGCACGATCAGGGAGAAGCCCATGGTGAGGCCCGCGGCGATGGCCGACAGGAGGAGTGCGCTACCCCGACGCCGCAGCTCTTCATCGCCCTCGAGCCGGATGACCTCGTGGAGGACGAAGGCGTCGGGACGTCCGATTTCCGCGACGGCCGCGGCTTTCGGATCGGACCCGTCCTCGCGCTCATCGGCCATCGTATCCGCTCCCGGTGTCGCCCGCATGGAAAGGGGTCGCTTGGATGGAAGCGGACCGGGGCTGGGGTTGTTCAGGCGGGCGCGCCGCCGCGCAAGCGGTCGACGAGCGCGTCCACCTCAGCCCGGGCGGCGGCCAGCGCTGAGGCTTCCCGGCCGCGCACCACGATGCGATTGGCAAAACCGTTCGGCGTCATCGACGGATAGGAGCCGATCGAGACCTTCGGGTGGGCCTTGGCGATGGTTGCGAGACCGCTCGCATAAGTGCCCTCAGGCAGGTTGCCGGCCTCGATCGTCTCCGACAGCACCTTGACGCCGGTCACCAGTGTCGGTCCGACATTGTCGAGCATCGCCTGCATGATCCCCGGCACGCCCGCCATGACGATGACGTTGCCGATGCGGAAGCCCGGCGCCTTGGAGATCGGGTTGGCGATGAGGTCGGCCCCGTCCGGGATGCGCGCCATGCGCAGGCGCGCCTCGTTCAGATCCTCGGGCTTGTGGCGCTCCAGCAGCATCGCCTTCGCGCGCGGATCGACGTCGATCGCGACGCCGAAGGCCGCGGCGACGCAGTCGGCGGTGATGTCGTCGTGCGTTGGACCGATACCGCCGGTGGTGAAGAGATAGGTGTAGGAATCCCGAAGGGCATTGATGGCGGCGACGATGCGATCGGCCTCGTCGGGTACGATGCGCACTTCCTTCAGGTCGATGCCGACGGCGCTGCAGTAGTCCGCGATCGTGCCGATGTTCTTGTCCTTGGTGCGCCCGGACAGGATTTCGTCACCGATGACCAGGACGGCGGCGGTGACGGCGGCGGTTTCGGTCGGTTCAGGCACGGCGGATCCGGGGCAAGCGGGAGGGTCCCTGCCAAGTAGCGCGGCGAGCCCCGCCTGACCACGCGTCCTCAGCGTGCCCCGCGCTGAAGGTCGCCGTCGATAAGGAGGGCGCTCTTGCCGTCAAGGCGATTGCGGTAGACCTGTAGATTCTCCATCACCCGCTGGACGTAGTTGCGCGTCTCGGTGAACGGGATGCGCTCGACCCAGTCGATGGGGTCGACTCCGCCCTTGCGCGGATCGCCGTACGCGTCGATCCACTTCTTCACGTTGCCGCCACCGGCATTGTAGGAGGCGAAAGCGAGGATGTACGAGCCGCGCCAATCCTCCATCAACTCACCGAGATGGGCCTGACCGAGGCGGGCATTGTAGGCGGGGTCGCTGGTCAGACGTTCAGGGTCAAAGCTGGCACTCACCCGGCGCGCCGTACGCTGGGCGGTGGCGGGCATCATCTGCATGAGACCGCGGGCACCGACGCTGGACTGCGCCTGCGGGTCGAACTGGCTCTCCTGCCGGGCGATGGCATAGACCATCGCTTTCTCGACCAGGGGCACGGCGGCGGAGGCCTCGTAGTTCGGGATGCCGATCGTCGGGTAGGCATGGGCATCGAGCGGCAGGCCGCGCTGCACCGCGATCTTGCCGATGGCGACGAGGGCGCGGGAGTTGCGCTGTTCGGCGGCGACGTTGCCGAGCGCCTCGAGTTCGGCCGCATCCGTGAGGCGGTTCGCGCTGTCGATGTAGAGCGGCAGTGCGAGGTCGCGGATCGCTGCAGCCTCCAGCATCTTCAGGGCGCGGACGTAAAGACGCTGGTCGAAGGCAGCCTGTTGGGCGGCGTCGAGGCCGGGAATGCTGCGCAGGGACAGGCTGGATCGTCCGAGCTTCGTCCGCGCCAGCTGTCCATAATACGCGATGGGCTGGAGCGCGGCGCGCTCGTAGAAGGTCTTCGCGGCCTCCGCCTGGCCCAAGGCTTCCGCGGCGCGGCCCTGCCAATAGGCAGTCCGGGCGAGCGAGATCGGCGTTTCGGCAATCCGGGCGGCCTCGGCGAAGTGCTGCGCCGCCTTCGCAGCATCGTCCTGGAAGCGCAAGGCGATCCAGCCCGCGTGGAACTCGGCCTCGATCCGCTTCTCGACAGTGCGGGCACAGGGTGCGCGCGCCACCGCGTAGGCAGCGACCGGGTCGTTGGCATCGATGAGCTTGCGGGCGACGATCCGGCGCTCGACCCACCACTCGTCGCCGTCCACCAGCACATCGGGATGAGCGGGTGCGGTGGCGAGGACCGCTGCCGCCTCCACGAACTTGTCGTGCCGGCGCAGGTACTGCGCTCGGGACAGGATGTAGGACGAGTCGCCGCGTAGCGACGGCGGTACCGCATTGAGGGCGGCCGGTGCGGCCGAACTCTTGTCTTCCACGGCCCGACGGGCGCGGACCAGGGTCGCGTAGCTGCCCCCGGCCAGGGTCGCCGCCCGTCCAGCGCTGTCATAATCCTCCTTCAGGAGGGCGCGCTCCATGCGGAAGCGGTGGTCGATCCGGGTCAGGACCGTTGGGAAAGCCTCGAGAACCTTCGTCTCGAGGTTCCGGCCGAAGGTTTCCGAGCGCCACAGGTCGCGCACGAGAACGGCGGCGTCCTCGTCGAGGCCGTCGGCCCGGAGGGCCAGCGCCAGGGCGAACTTGCCCGGCGCGCTGGCCGGCCGCGAGGCGGCGAAGAAGGCCCGCACCGTGGTGGAGTTCCTGCGTTCGGTGAGCAGGGCCTCCTCGGCGCGGCGGCGGAGCAGGGGGCCGGCCGGCCAGTCGGGATTGCTGCGCGTGAAAGCGACGGTGCGGTCGAAACCGATGCCGGCACCGGCCCGGATCGCAACCCATTCGAGAAGTGCGCGCGCGGCGGGGTCCGCGAAGGCGTCCCGCAGGCGATCGCCGTCCGAAACGCGGCCTTTGCGATACGCATCGATCGCCTGCCGCAGAGCGGGAAGATCGACGTCGGGCGCCGCTTGTGCCGCGCGTGCCGGATCCATGACCTCCGGGACGGGCGCGGCCGGTGACACGGCTGCGTCGGGCAGCGGAAAGGCGATGGCGGCCTCAGGATCAGCCGAGGCATAGGCCTTGGCCGCAGGGGGCAGACCCTGGCTGGGAGCGGCTTCCGGAGTCTTCGCCTCGATCTTGAGAGCATCGGCCGCGATGGGATCTGCGACCTTGGCCTCGGGCAAGGCGGACGACGGAGCGACCGCGTCGCTGGCCGGGCGAAGGCTCGGCGCGTCGCCGTCCAGTCCGGCGGAGGCCGCGAGCGCTCCGGCCGACACGAGGCTCAGAGCCAGCATCAGGGCTGCGCGTTGCGTCGAGAACACCATGGTTCTTCCAGTCCCATCACCGTGGACAGACCTTCAAGCTCACCCGAAGGGCATTAAGAAGGCATTAACCCCATGAACGCAGCGTTTGCGCCGGTGCGGACGAGAGCCTATGTCTGCCCGTCCGCGCGAAGCGGTGCCGCTGCCGGACAACCGGCGCATGACGAGACCGACGGCTGGGAACGCCAGGATGACCGAGACCTCCACACGACGCCTCAGGGGCGCGATGTCCGCCCTCGTGACTCCGTTCAAGGACGGCGCCTTCGACGAGGCAGCCTTTCGCAAGTTCGTGAACTGGCAGATCGCTGAGGGTATCCACGGGCTCGTTCCCACCGGCACCACCGGCGAAAGCCCGACCTTGAGTCATGCCGAGCACGACCGCGTAGTCGAGATCTGCATCGAGGAGGCCCACGGCCGCGTGCCTGTGATCGCCGGTGCCGGCTCCAATTCCACCGCCGAGGCGGTAGAGCGCGCTCGCCACGCCGAGAAGGCAGGAGCGGATGCCGTGCTGGTGGTCACGCCGTACTACAACAAGCCGACCCAGGCCGGCCTCTACGCGCATTTCAAGGCCGTGAACGACGCCATCGGCATTCCGATCATCCTCTACAACATTCCCGGGCGCTCCATCGTCGATATGAGCGTCGAAACGATGGCGCGCCTGTACGAACTCAAGAATATTGCCGGTGTGAAGGACGCCACGGCCAAGCTCGACCGGGTCAGCCTCCAGCGCCAGGCCATGGGCGAAGACTTCATCCAGCTTTCGGGCGAAGATGCGACGGCGCTCGGGTTCAACGCCCATGGCGGCCGCGGCTGCATCTCGGTGGTGTCGAACGTCGCGCCGCGACTCTGCGCCGAGCTCCAGGAGGCGACCTTGGGTGGCGACTACGCCAAGGCGCTCCAGATCCAGGACCGGCTGATGCCGTTGCACGCCAGCATGTTTGTGGAGCCGAACCCGTCGCCGGTGAAGTACGCCCTCGCGCGGCTCGGCCTGATGACCGACGAGGTGCGGCTGCCGCTTCTCACCGTGAGCGCTGAGACGAAAGCGCTGGTCGACGCCGCCTTGCGACACGCGGGTCTGCTCGACGCTTGAGCCAGACTGGCAAAGCAGTCCGCGCAGAACCATATCCCTCGGCCCGGTCGCGATGGCGCGACCGGCCTGACCCGACGTTGTGATGGCTCCCAAACCCGAATCGAACCGCCGCGTCGTCGCCGATAATCGCGCCGCCCGCTACCATTATGAGATTACCGACACGCTCGAGGCGGGACTCGCCCTGACGGGGACCGAGGTCAAATCCCTGCGCAAAGGCAAGGCGACGATCGGGGAGGCTTACGCCGGTCCGTCCGGCACCGATCTGATGCTCTTCAACGCGTACATCCCGGAATATGTCGAAGCAAACCGCTTCAACCATGAGACCAAGCGGCCGCGCCGGCTCTTGCTCCATCGGAAGCAGATCAACAAGCTGATCGGCGCCACCCAGCGCGAGGGCTTCACCGTCGTTCCGCTGAAGATCTATTTCAATGAACGCGGCCGCGCAAAGATCGAACTTGGACTCGGCCGGGGTAAGAAGCTGCACGACAAGCGCGAAGCCTCGAAGGAGCGCGATTGGCAGCGCGACCGCGCCCGCATCATGCGCGACAAGGGCTGAGGGCGAGGGTTATTCGCAGGCTGAGGGAGCACTCCGGTCGCAGGGGGCGTCCGCGGGCCTGAATGCCGATCGTTTCTCCGACAGCCAGGGTATGATCCGAGAGCCCCGAAGCGATCGACGGACAATCGCCACGACGGCGAACCCGCACCGACATTGGCCGGAACGGGGGGCACGCAGTGCAGCGGTCCGAACACCCCGCTGCGTGTCGGGCGAGACGGCTCTCCCAGGCAGGGCAGTGTCGGTATGAATGAGGCCGGGCAACGTGACCGCCCGGCCTCAACGTTCCGTCTCTACCTCAGGCGCCGGTTTCCCGGCGTTTCAGGGCTCGACGACCTCGTCATTTTGACGAATGCCATAGCGGCTTTCCAGGGCGGGACTCGGTCGCGGAGATCGCTCCGGCGTCTCGCCGCGGAAACGGGTCGCTGTGTCACCGGAATGCCGGTTGTCCGGGGCGCGCGAACCACGCTCGCCAGGATCGCGGCCGATCCGCGAGGCCAGTTGCGCAAGATCCATGAATTCGTCGGCCTGCCGGCGCAGGTCGTCCGCGATCATCGCGGGCTGCGTCTGAATCGTGCTGACGACCGTCACGCGAACGCCGCGGCGCTGCATCGCCTCGACCAGGGACCGGAAATCCCCGTCGCCGGAGAAGAGCACCATATGGTCGATATGGGAGGCGAGTTCGAGCGCGTCGATCGCCAACTCGATATCCATGTTGCCCTTCACCTTCCGCCGACCCATCGAGTCGACGAATTCCTTTGCAGGCTTGGTGACGACGCGGAAGCCGTTGTAATCGAGCCAGTCGATCAGCGGCCGAATGGACGAATATTCCTGATCTTCAACAATAGCCGTATAATAAAAGGCTCGAAGAAGCGCGTCTCTCGACTGGAATTCCCGTAGAAGACGCCTGTAATCGATATCGAACCCGAGCGCCTTGGTTGCTGCATAAAGATTCGCGCCATCGATAAACAAGGCGCTGCGCTGTTGTGCGCTCATGTGGTGACCCGCTTAAGAGGAGGATAAAAAACGAATATTTTTCGGAGGAATGATAGACGCCACCGAAGCTGCTACTTGCTTCTCGGTTTCGTATTAAATGCTCAGAATGAGACTGAAGCAAAAAAGAACAGATTGATCGCGCAACAAAGCTTTGTGACTGAAATACCTTATGATTGTTTAAAGGCGTATCACCGAAAAAGTCAACTTTGGCCTGATATGAGGGAAATCCGACAACAATCTACGCAGGTTTATTTTCCGAATCGCAACTGCCGGCGGCGGTCGTAGCGGATTCTTCGCAAGCCAGCGCTCGCGAAGCGGGATGCTGCCTCCCGCGGGCGCCTCGTCGAGGGCGGGGCAATGAGCGGACGCCTTGTCACTGCGAGTTTAGCGCTGACGCCTTTTCCTCCGTCCAGCTCAGCCGTTGACGCGCTCGACTTTGTTCACCGTCCGCTTTCCACGAAGCTCAGAGATGATGGCGTTCAGGTGCTTCAGGTCCCAAACGGAGAGATCGATTACGATCTGCGTGAAGTCCTGCGTCTTTCGCTTCATCGAGACATTGTCGATATTGCCGTCATGATCGGCGATGACCTGGGCGATCTGTGCGAGGACACCCGGCTCGTTGATCGATTGCAGGGCGAGGCGTGCCGGAAAGCGCTCGCTTGTCCCGGCCTCGACGTCCCAGCGCACATCGAGCCAGCGGTCGGGCTCGTTGTCGAAGTCGGCGAGGGCCGCCGATTGGATCGGGTAGATCGTGACGCCGACGCCCGGGGTCAGAATGCCGACGATGCGGTCGCCCGGGACAGCACCACCGATGGGCGCGAAGCTGACCGGCAAGTCGCTGTCGAGACCCCGGATCGGGATTCCGTCCGAGCGGCCATGCTCTGCGCTTCTCCCTTCCGGGAACGTTAGGCGCATGGTCTGATCCTTAGCCAGGCTGAGGCGCCCCGCTCCGTCGGTCGAGGTCGGCTGCGGCAACGGTGCCGGCGCGCCGCGACGCTCGTCCTTGTGGTCTGGATAGACAGCCCGCACGACGTCGCCGGAGAACATCTCGCCTCGTCCGACGGCGGCGAAGACGTCCTCGGTGCTCTGCCGGGCGAGACGGGGCAGCGCCCCGCGCAGCTTGTCCTCCGAGAAGCTCTTGGCCGCCCGCTCGAAGGCACGATCAAGGATCTGGCGCCCCAGGCCGGCATATTGGCGCCGGACAGCCGAGCGCGTCGCACGCCGGATCGCGGAGCGCGCTTTGCCGGTGACCACCAGGGATTCCCATGCTGCCGGGGGGGATGCACCGTCCGAGCGGGCGATCTCGACCTCGTCACCGTTGACGAGTTCGTGCAGCAGCGGTGCCATGCGGCCGTTGATCTTGGCGCCGACCGCCGTGTTCCCGACATCCGTGTGAACGGCGTAGGCGAAGTCGATCGGGGTCGCGCCGCGGGGGAGGGCGATCAGGCGCCCTTTCGGCGTGAAGCAGAATACCTGGTCCTGGAAGAGCTCGAGCTTCGTGTGCTCCAGGAATTCTTCCGGGCTGTCGCCCTCGGCCAGAAGTTCGATGGTGCGACGCAGCCACTGATAGGCGCCGCTCTCGGTGGCTAGGCGGGGATGCCCGCCGCCAATGTCGTCCTTGCCGCCGCTCTCCTTGTAGTGAGCATGGGCGGCGATACCGTATTCGGCGATCTCATCCATCGCGGCCGTGCGAATCTGCAGTTCGACGCGCTGGCTCTTCGGGCCGATCACCGTGGTGTGAATCGAGCGGTAATCGTTCTGCTTCGGCGTCGAGATGTAGTCCTTGTACCGGCCTGGGACCATCGGCCAGCTGGTGTGAACGACGCCGAGAGCACCGTAGCAATCGGCCAGGGTCTCGACGACGACACGGAAACCGAAGATGTCGGACAATTGCTCGAAGGCGACTGACTTGCGCTCCATCTTGGCCGAGATGGAGTAGGGCCGCTTCTGCCTCCCCGTGACGACGGCCTTGATGCCCTGCGCGGCGAGCTTGGCGGTCAGATCGTGCTCGATGCTTTCGACGAGGCGTTCCGATTTGGCGGAAAGATCGGTGAGCCGCTGGTCAATGGTGGCGTAGATCTCCGGCTTGAGGTTGCGGAGCGCGAGATCCTCGAGTTCCTCGCGCAATTCCTGCATGCCCATGCGTCCGGCGAGCGGCGCGTAGATGTCGAGAGTCTCCTGAGCGATGCGTTCGCGCTTGTCCGCCCGCATGTGGTGGAGCGTGCGCATGTTGTGTAGCCGGTCGGCGAGCTTGACGAGGAGCACGCGAACGTCGGCCGCCACCGCCAGGAGCAGTTTTCGAAAATTCTCTCCCTGTGCCGCCCGCTTCGACACGAGGTCGAGGCGCTTCAGCTTGGTCAGCCCGTCGACGAGGGCACCAATCTCGGGACTGAAGAGTTCGCGGATCTCGTCGAGGGTGGCAGCCGTATCCTCCACCGTATCGTGCAGCACGGCTGCCACGATCGTGGCGTCGTCGAGCCGGAGGTCCGTGAGGATCGCGGCGACTTCGAGGGGGTGAGCGAAGAAGGGGTCGCCCGAGGCCCGCTTCTGGGTGCCGTGGGCGCGCATGGCATAGACGTAGGCGCGGTTCAGCAGGGCCTCGTTCGCGGCGGGATTGTAGCGCTTCACCCGCTCGACAAGTTCATATTGGCGCATCATCCGCCGGAAGACCCTTTCACGCTCGACAACCCCGGCACCGGGACCGCTCCCCTGATGTGTCCCGCATCGCACGCGGGCACGCCAGCCCCACGGCGTCGCATCAGCGGCAAATCCGGGCTTCCAAGACGAAAAAACCCGGCGCGGCGGCCGGGTTCTTCATCAGTTCACGTCGAGCGGGAGAGGCTTACTCGGCCTCGTCATCCGTCTCGGTGGGCGGCGCCAGGTTCTCGAGGCCGCGCAGCAGGTCTTCCTCGCTCATGCGATCGAACTGAACCGCGCCGTCGTCGCTGGACGAGGGCGGCGCCACTGCGGCAGCGGCCGGCGAGCTCGACAGCAGCGGCACGGTCTCGGCCTCCGGCTCGTCGACCTCGACGTACTTCTGCATCGAGTGGATGAGCTGTTCCTTCAGGTCGTCCGCGGTGATCGTCTCGTCGCCGATCTCGCGCAGGGCGCAGACGGGGTTCTTGTCGCGGTCGCGATCGATCGTCAGCGGCGCGCCGGCGGCAAGCAGGCGCGCGCGGTGGCTGGCCAGCAGAACCAGCTCGAAGCGGTTCTCGACCTTGTCGATGCAGTCTTCAACGGTGACGCGAGCCATGGCGGACGGCTCCTTCCTCGGACGGAATTTCTGGGCTGAGCCCGCCTCATACACCCCTTGGTGCCGGGCAACAAGCGCTGCGGCGGGTCTATCCCGTTGCGCACGTTCGACGATCCTCCGGCAATCCCCTGTCGAGGTCCCGCATAACGCCTCAGCGACGCGGGGCGGCGGCACGGTCTAGAAGATCCAAGCGCGGCGGTTCCTCGGCCGGGCCAGGGGGATCGTCCGACCATGACCACGCCACTCAGTCGTCGCAGCCTGCTCGGCTGTGGATGCCGTCTCGGGGCCGGGTGTTTCGCGGCCACCGCGCTGCCGAGCCTCGCCTTCGCGGCAGCG
Source organism: Methylobacterium sp. V23 (assembly GCF_002917135.1). Taxonomy (NCBI): domain Bacteria; kingdom Pseudomonadati; phylum Pseudomonadota; class Alphaproteobacteria; order Hyphomicrobiales; family Methylobacteriaceae; genus Methylobacterium; species Methylobacterium sp. V23. Next base: position 66,861 of record NZ_PDHT01000009.1, on the reverse strand, counting down.
CCCTCGACGAAGAAGACGACCTTGACTGCCGACCAGGCGCTGGAGGCCCTGAAGGAGGGCAACCGCCTCTACCAGACCGACAGTCCCGTGCGCGCCGTCCAGGGTCGCGAGCGCCGCATCGAGATCGCGCTGGGACAGACTCCTTTCGTGGTGCTGGTGAGCTGCTCCGATTCGCGCGTGTCGCCGGAGATCCTGTTCGGGCGCGGCCTCGGCGAGCTCTTCATCGTGCGCAACGCCGGCAACTGCGTCGACACCGCCGCCCTGGGGTCGATCGAGTACGGCGTCTCACAGCTCGGCGTGCCTCTGGTGCTGGTGATGGGTCACAGCCGCTGCGGTGCGGTGGAAGCGGCGATCGATGTGGTCAAGAACAACACCGTGTTTCCGGGCTCGATCGGCCGAATGATCGAGCCGATCGTCCCCGCGGTGCTGTCGCAGCGCGACAAGCCGGGCGACTTCACCGAGAACTGCGTCCGCGCCAACGTCAACCGGGTGGTGGAGCGCCTGCGCAGCGCTTCCGAGCCGTCGCTCCTCGACCCGCTGAAGGTCGGCAAGCTGCGGATCGTCGGGGCGTCCTACAGCCTCGATTCGGGCACGGTCGACTTCTTCAACGAGGGGTAAAAGCGCCGGGCCTCGCTGCGGTGCCATGTTGACACAGGGGGCGGGCGGTGCGACTGCGCCGCCCTTCCTGTCCCGGGCCGAGCCTCTCGGGGCGACCCGGCGAGACGAGGACTTCGACATGGCGCGCGCTTGCATCTTCCCCGGGCAGGGCAGTCAGGCCGTCGGCATGGGACGGGCGCTGGCCGAGCACTTCCACCAGGCCCGCGACGTGTTCGCCGAGGTCGATGAGGCCCTGGGCCAGCCGCTCTCGCGCCTGATGTTCGAGGGGCCGATGGAGGAGCTGACGCTCACGGCCAACGCCCAGCCGGCCCTGATGGCCGCGAGCCTCGCGACCCTGCGCGTGCTGGAGGCCGAGCGCGGCCTCGACCTGAAGCGGGACATCGCCTGCGTCGCCGGCCATTCGCTGGGCGAGTACACGGCGCTGGCCGCCGCCGGCACCTTCTCCATCGCGGATGCCGCCCGGCTGCTGCGGATCCGCGGCACCGCCATGCAGGACGCGGTGGCCCCCGGGGCCGGGGCCATGGCGGCCCTGATCGGGGCCGAGGCCGAGACCGCGCAGGCGATCGCCGCGGACGCCGCCGAGGGCGCGGTCTGCGAGGTCGCCAACGACAATGGCGGCGGCCAGGTGGTGCTCTCCGGCGACAAGCCCGCGGTCGAGCGGGCGGTGGCCCTGGCCCAGGCGCGCGGCATCAAGCGCGCGATCCTGCTCAACGTCTCGGCCCCGTTCCACTGCTCGCTGATGGCTCCGGCCGCCGCTCGTATGCAGAGAGCACTTGTCGAGGTCGCGATGCACAGCCCCGTGGTCCCGGTCTACGCCAACGTGCTGGCCGCGCCCCTGACCGATCCGGCCCGGATTCGCGAGGCGCTGGTCGCCCAGGTCACCGGAACCGTGCGCTGGCGCGAATGCGTCGCCGCCATGGCGGCCGACGGGGTCGACCAGTTCACCGAGATCGGCACCGGCAAGGTGCTCACCGGACTCGTCAAGCGGATTGCCGCCGGCGCGTCGGCGAGCGCGGTCGGCACCCCCGACGACATCGCCGCGTTCCCTGCCTTCGCCTGAACCGCAGGCGCCCGAATCACAGGACAGTCCATGTTCGACCTGACCGGCCGCAAGGCCCTCGTCACCGGCGCCACCGGCGGCCTCGGCGGCGCCATCGCCCGGGGCCTGCACGCGCAGGGCGCGACCCTCGCCATCTCGGGCACCCGCCAGGCGGCCCTGGAGGCCTTCGCGGCGGAGCTGGGCGGCGAGCGCGTCCACCTCGTGCCGGGCGACCTCTCCGACAAGGCCTCGGTGGAAGGCCTGGTGCCGGCAGCGGAAGCGGCCCTGGGCGGCCTCGACATCCTGGTGAACAATGCCGGCATCACCCGCGACAACCTCGTGCTGCGGATGAAGGACGACGAGTGGGACGCGGTGATCGCCGTCAACCTGTCGGCGGCGTTCCGGCTCTCGCGGGCCGCCGTGAAGGGCATGATGAAGCGCCGCCACGGCCGCATCGTGAACATCGGCTCGGTGGTGGGCGCCACCGGCAATCCGGGGCAGGTCAACTACGCCGCCGCCAAGGCTGGCCTCGTGGGCATGACCAAGGCCCTGGCCGCCGAGGTTGCCACCCGCAACCTCACGGTCAACTGCATCGCCCCCGGCTTCATCACCTCGCCGATGACCGATGCCCTGAACGACAAGCAGCGCGAGGGCATTCTCGGCCGCGTCCCCATGGGGCGGCTCGGCACCGGCACCGACATCGCCGCCGCCACGATCTACCTCGCCTCCGACGAGGCCGCCTACGTCACCGGCCAGACCCTGCACGTGAACGGCGGCATGGCGATGTATTGACGGTCGTGCCTGCGCCCCCCGGATGCATTCCCATGTATTCCGGGGCGGGGAAGGGTCGAGACCGTCGAACATCGCTGCGGCGCACCGACCAAAAAACAGGCGATTGGCTCGAAAAGGCCACACCGATGAACGGGTTGTGAACAGCCTCTCGCCAGCGTCGGAACCCTGTGTTAACACCCCGGCTGCCGTGCGAGGGGGGTGCCGATTCAGCGTGTTGCGGATGTTTGAAAAACGTGGGTCACGGACTGGACAAGTGCGGTGACTTGCCCGAAACGCGCGATCGAACACACCGGCCGCTCAATCTGAACAGTCAGTCCCGAGGACGGGACGGCGGCCACGGCACCTTCACCGACCTTCCACCAGCAAGACTCTTCACCAACAAGATCCTTGCACCATCACGACCTTGAAGAGCTAAGGACCAAGACCGATGAGCGATATCGCTGAGCGCGTGAAGAAGATCGTTGTCGAGCACCTCGGCGTTGAGCCGGAGAAGGTGGTCGAGGGCGCGAACTTCATCGATGATCTCGGCGCCGACAGCCTCGACACCGTCGAGCTCGTGATGGCGTTCGAGGAAGAGTTCAACGTCGAGATCCCCGACGATGCCGCCGAGACCATCCAGACGGTCGGCGACGCGGTGAAGTTCCTCGAGAAGAACTCCGCTTAAGGCCACGGGTCGTGCGTCAGCGGGGTCCGGTGAAACGGACCCCGCGCGCCATTCGTTGTGATGACAGGACCGGTTCGGGATAGCGCGATGCGTCGGGTAGTGGTGACGGGCTTGGGGATGGTGACGCCGCTGGCCAGCGGGGTCGAAGCCACCTGGAGCCGGTTGATCGCCGGCGAATCGGCAGCCAAGGTCGTGACGGCGTTTCCCGTCGACGACCTCGCCTGCCGCATCGCGTGTTCCGTGCCCTTCGGCGACGGCAGCGACGGCAGCTTCAATCCCGACACCTTCATGGAGGTGAAGGAGCAGCGCAAGGTCGACCCGTTCATCGTCTACGCGATGGCGGCCGCCGGCGAGGCCCTGAACGACGCCGACTGGCATCCGACCTCCTACGAGGACCAGTGCGCCACGGGCGTCATGGTCGGCTCGGGCATCGGCGGCATCGGCGGCATCTACGACGCCTCGGTGACCCTGCACGACAAGGGTCCGCGCCGGATCTCCCCCTTCTTCATTCCCGGCCGCATCATCAACCTGGCCTCCGGCCAGATCTCGATCGCGCACGGCCTCAAGGGCCCGAACCACGCGGTGGTGACGGCCTGCTCCACCGGCGCCCATGCCATCGGCGACGCGGCCCGGCTGATCCAGTTCGGCGATGCCGACGTCATGGTGGCGGGCGGCGCCGAATCGCCGGTGAACCGCCTTGCGCTCGCGGGCTTCGCCGCCTGCCGCGCCCTCTCCACCGGCTTCAACGACGATCCGACCAAGGCCTCGCGCCCCTACGACCGCGACCGCGACGGTTTCGTCATGGGCGAGGGCGCCGGCGTCGTCGTGCTCGAGGAGTACGAGCACGCCAAGGCCCGCGGCGCCAAGATCTACGCCGAGGTGATCGGCTACGGCCTCACCGGCGACGCCTACCACATCACCTCGCCGGCCCCGGACGGCGACGGCGCCTTCCGCTGCATGAGCGCCGCCGTGAAGCGCGCCGGCATCCAGGCCAGCGACCTCGACTACATCAACGCCCACGGCACCTCGACGCCCATGGGCGACGAGCTGGAGCTGAAGGCCGTGGAGCGCCTGCTCGGCGACCACGCCGCCAAGGCCTCGATGTCCTCCACCAAGTCCTCCATCGGCCACTTGCTCGGCGCCGCCGGCTCCGTAGAAGCGATCTTCTCGATCCTCGCCATCCGCGACGGCGTCCTCCCGCCGACCCTCAACCTCGACAACCCCTCCGTCGAGACCGCGATCGACCTCGTGCCGCACGAGGCCAAGCGCAAGCGGGTGGATACGGTGCTGTCGAATTCGTTCGGATTCGGTGGGACAAATGCGAGTCTGGTGATGCGGCGGGTGGATTAGCGAATAGCTTACCCATATGAAGTTTCCGACTTTCTTATTTCGACATTATGCACCCCATTTGTACCTAGAAAATTCTGAATACTGCTTATAGAGCTTTTATTTCTCGGACCTAAGTATAATTTTTTTATTGGTTTTTCTGTAGGGTCTAAGTCAAATTTCAAATCTACGAAAGCAACAGGGGTTGAATTACTATTTCTAAATTTAATTTCAGAACCCTCGATTTCTTTATCTTTTGAGTATCCTCCGACGCTACGTAATTTTCTCTGATTTTGCGTCCGATCTACCAAAAGCATGTGCACTAACCGAATTTCCAGTTCCTCGCGAAAGCCTGGATTCTTAAATGCACATAGGTCGGAAGCAAAAGTTCGAATTTTCTTTTTGCAGTCCTCGTCAAAGCTAAATATTGATAAGTCTGGAGGAGCTGCCAAGTGCTTCACATATTCTTCGGCTTCTCGAATTTGGTCATCTGTTTCATACAAGATTTCGAGAGGTCTTGCAGGAACTGAATGCATTTCATCAATCGCAAATCCAATCGCGTAACCGCTACCATCATGGCCGTACGCCCTCCACTGACTAAGGACATCACCATCTCGCGAAAAACAGCAGACGGTAGGCAAAAGATTTTCTCTAAGCTCAGGAAAAACCTGTCTTAAATAAGAAGCCAACTCGTCAGGAATTTTGTCGCCCAAACGATCAACTGCGTCATTCAGTATCTTTTCGCCCCAATGCGTTTCCGTAAAATCGTTCATTGCGAATATATCGCTAAAACGTAGCGTTTTATTTTGAATTATATTTATGAATGTTTCGGGAGAGCAGTACTGATACAAAATCTCGACATTCTTTCGATCAATAAATCTTGGCTCCATCACAGCTCCTAGCTTGTGTTGACTTCTGAATTTGCACAATTTCAATTTATAGTTGCTCGTACGCTTTCTGTCAAAAACCTTGAAATTTCAAGCAATGCTAACTATGAATGAATATCAGATTACATTACATGTCGTAGTAGAATGAATATTTGTTATTATTCTTATTAACTGATTTCAAGAGATTTGTAGATGTATTTAGTGATCTGGAAAGATTAGATTTGAAGCGCTCCGAGTCTTGCGGTTGAGCTTGCAGCCGCTTCAACACATTCGCGCCTTCGCCACAAAACCCACCAAGTTCGCGCGCCAAACTGCCCGTCTCGTGCGCCCCCCCTCGACTCGGGCGTACGGACTCCCCTAAAAAATCCGGCGGCGGCCGGGGCGGGGACCTGAGGCCCGAACAGGATGTCCATGTTCTTCCGCAAACGCCCAGATCCGGCGCAGACGCCGGTGCCCTCCCACGAGCCGGCCCTGCCCAACCGTCTCTCGCCGCGCAGCCCGAGCGAGGCGATCAAGCCCACGGCCGCGCCGCCGCCGCCCGACCGTCCGGTCCGTGAGCGCGGCGGCCTGCTGGCCCGCATCTCCGGCCTGCTCACCGCCTCGGTCGTTCTGGCCATCGCCGTGATGATCGGCGTGACCCTGTTCGAGCGCCAGACCAAGGAGCCGGGTCCGCTGCCCGCCGACAAGGTCGTGGTCATTCCGCCCCGCAGCGGCACCACCGAGATCGCCGAGGCGCTGAGCCGCGAGGGCGTCATCACCCACACCGCCCTGTTCGAGTGGGCCGCCCGCTTCTCGGGCAAGGCCCTGAAGGCCGGCGAGTACACCTTCAAGGCCCATGCCAGCATCGGCGAGGCCATCGACACCCTGGCCTCCGGCCGGCAGGTGCAGCACGCCATCACCTTCCCGGAAGGCTTGACCTCCGAGCAGATCGTGATGCGCCTCAACGACAACGACGTGCTCACCGGCGACATCAACGAGATCCCGCCCGAGGGCTCGCTCCTGCCCGACACCTACAAGTTCGAGCGCGGCGCCACGCGCCAGCAGATCGTCAACCTGATGCGCGCCAAGCAGCGCGAGGTCCTGAACCAGATCTGGCTGCGGCGCTCGGCCGAGATCCCGGTGAAGACACCGGCCGAGATGGTGACCCTGGCCTCCATCGTCGAGAAGGAGACCGGCCGGGCCGACGAGCGGCCCCGGGTCGCCGGGGTGTTCGTCAACCGCCTCAACAAGCGCATGAAGCTGCAATCGGACCCGACCATCGTGTACGGGCTCGTGGGCGGGCGCGGCACCCTCGGGCGCGGCATCCAGCGCGCCGAGATCGAGCGCGCGACGCCCTACAACACCTACGTGATCGAGGGCCTGCCCCCGGGTCCCATCGCCAATCCGGGCCGCGCCGCCCTGGAGGCGGTGGCCAACCCCTCGCGCACCAAGGACCTGTTCTTCGTGGCCGACGGCACCGGCGGCCACGCCTTCGCCGAGACCCTCGAGGGCCATTCCCGCAACGTCGCCCGCTGGCGCCAGGTCGAGCGCGCCCGCCAGACCCCGACGCCGGACGCGGTGGTCGACAAGGCCGACCCGCCGGGCGCCTCCGCCGTCCCCGGCACCGCCTCGGCCTACGCCCCCGACGGCACCAACATGGCCGCCAGCCCCGACGGCCCCGGCGGCCGGGTGAAGGCCTTCGACGCCTCGGAGGGCACCCGCCTCGACCCCCTGCGCAACAAGACCTTCGACCTGAACTCGCCCAAGACCGTGCCGGTGCTGAAGCAGCCGTAGGGGAGGGAGGCGTCGAACCGAACGCGAAGTCAGCCATGATCCTCTCCAGCATGACGGGCTTTGCCCGCGCCGCCGGCACCACCGGGCCGGTCCAGTGGGCCTGGGAGGTCCGCAGCGTGAACGGGCGCGGGCTCGACGTGCGCCTGCGGGTGCCGAACGGCTACGACGCCGTCGGGGAGGTCGCCCGCAGCGCCCTGCAGAAGAGCCTGGCGCGGGGCCAGTGCCAGCTCTCCCTCAGCCTCACCCGGCCGGAGGCGGCGCCCCGCGTCCGGATCAACGAGGCGCTGCTCGGCCAGCTCGCCGCCGCCATCGCGCGGGTGCCCCGGCCCGAGGGGCTGGCGCCCGCCACCCTCGACGGGCTCCTGGGCATCCGCGGCGTCATCGAATCCGACGAGGAGCCGGGGGCCGATGCGGAGGCCCTGGCGCACGACCTCGCCGCGGGCGTGGTCCGCCTCGTCGCCGACCTCGTGGCGGCGCGCCGCGCCGAGGGCCGGGCCCTGCGCGGGGTCATCGAGGCCCAGCTCGCCGAGATGGCCCGGCTCACCGCCGCCGCCGAGGCCTGCCCGGCCCGCAAGCCCGAGGCGGTGAAGGCGCGCCTCGCCGCCGCCGTCGCGACGCTGCTGGAGGCCGGACACCTCGACCCCGACCGCCTGCACCAGGAGGCGGTGCTGCTGGCTGCCAAGGCCGACGTGCGCGAGGAGCTCGACCGGCTCCAGGCCCACTTCGCCAGCGCGGCCGAGCTCCTGGCCGCCGGCGGCGCCATCGGGCGCAAGCTCGACTTCCTGGCCTAGGAACTCGGGCGCGAGGCCAATACCCTGTGTGCCAAGGCGAATGACATCGCGCTGTCGCGGATCGGACTCGACTTGAAGGCCGTGGTGGAGCAATTCCGGGAGCAGGTTCAGAACGTCGAGTAGGTTTTTCAGCGATGCGGGACGCTTTGACGATGGAGGCCGGGGTGATCGCGCGGCGCGGGTTCATCCTCATCCTGTCCTCGCCCTCCGGCGCGGGAAAGACGACCCTGACCCGGGCCGTGGCCGCCGACCCGAAATGGGGCCTCGACCTCTCGATCTCGGTGACGACCCGGCAGCGCCGCCCGTCCGAGATCGACGGCAAGCACTACCAGTTCATCGACCGCGAGGCCTTCGACGCCCTGCGCAGCGCCGACAACCTGCTCGAATGGGCCGAGGTCCACGGCAATTTCTACGGCACCCCGCGGCGCCCGGTGGAGAAGGTGCTGGGCGCCGGCCGGGACATGATCTTCGACATCGACTACCAGGGCACCCGACAGGTGCGGGCCAAGCTCGCCGACGACGTGGTCACGGTGTTCATCCTGCCGCCGTCGCTGGCCGAGCTCCGCCACCGCCTGGAGCGCCGGGCCGAGGATTCCCCCGATACCATCGAGAAGCGCCTCGCCAACGCCCGGCTGGAGATCCAGCGCTGGAGCGAGTACGACTACGTCATCGTCAACGACGACCTCGACGACGCCTTCCGCTCCCTGGAGGGCATCCTCATCGCCGAGCGGCTGAAGCGCGCCCGCCGCACCGGCCTGACCACCTTCGTCGAGGGCCTGCTGGCCGAGCCCGACTGACGCGCGGGTTGCCGCAGACAGGAACGTTCGTCGCACGACGGGGGTTGGCCCGCGATTCCGGTGGTCGGGGTCGAGAGGCGCGAACCCGAGAGCCGTCGCGATGCGCGAGAGGTCCTGTGACATCGCCGTGATCGGCGCCGGCACCGCCGGCCTCGCCGCCGTCCACGCCGCCCGCAACGGCGGCGTCGATGCCGTCCTGATCGAGGCCGGGCCCGGCGGCACCACCTGCGCCCGCGTCGGCTGCATGCCCTCCAAGCTGCTGATCACCGCCGCCAACGCCGCCCACGCGGCGCGTCACGCCGGGGTCTTCGGCATCGACGCCGGCCCGGTGCGGGTCGACGGCCGGCGGGTGATGGACCGCGTCCGGCGCGAGCGCGACCGCTTCGTGGCCGGCGTCCGCGCGGGCGTCGACGCGTTGCCCGCCGAGGCCCGCATCGCCGGCCGCGCCCGCTTCACCGGCCCCGACACCCTGGCGGTCGACGATCACACCACCCTGCGCGTCCGCGCCGCGATCGTCGCCACCGGCTCGAGCCCGGCCATTCCCGAGCCCCTGCGCGATCTCGGCGACCGGCTGCTCACCAGCGACACGGTGTTCGAGATCACCGACCTGCCGGCGTCCCTGGCGGTGCTCGGCGGCGGCGCCGTCGGCCTCGAACTGGCCCAGGCCATGGCCCGCCTCGGCGTGGCCGTCACCCTGTTCGACCCCGGCACGCACCTCGCCTCCCTGCGCGACGACGGCCTCGCCGAGACCGCCCGCCGGCTCTTCGGGGCCGAGATGACCCTCCACCTGGGCAGCCGAGTCACCGAGGGCGAGCGCGACGGGGAGGGCGTGCGCCTGACCTGGACCGACGCGAGCGGGACGCCCGCGACCGGCACCTTCGCGCGGGTCCTCGCGGCGGCCGGGCGTCCGCCCAATGTCCGGCATCTCGGCCTGGAGGCCGCCGGCCTCGCCCTCGACGAACACGGCCTGCCGGCGTTCGACGCCCGCAGCCTGCTCTGCCACGACGGCCCGGTCTTCATCGCGGGGGACGCCAATGCCGACCGCCCGGTGCTGCACGAGGCCGCACGCCAGGGCCGGATCGCCGGCGCCAACGCCGTCCGCCTGATCGCCTTCGGCCGCGCGGCAGTCGAAGCGCCCCGGCGCTGGACCAACCTCGCCATGGTCTTCACCGAGCCGCAGGCGGCGAGCGTCGGGGCGCCGCACGATCCCGCGGACGCGTCCCGCGTCGTCGGCACCGTCGATTTCTGCGACCAGGGCCGGGCGCGGATCATGGCGGAGAATGCCGGCGGCCTGCGCCTGCACGCCGATCGCAGCGGCACCCTCACGGGGGCCGAGATGTTCGGACCGGCCTGCGAGCACCTCGCGCAGTTCCTCGCCCTCGCCATCGAGGACGGGCTGACCGCCGGCGCACTCCTCGACCGGCCGTTCTACCACCCGACGGTGGAGGAGGGGCTGAAGACCGCCCTGGAGGCGATCGTCGCGGCGTTGGACCCATGAGCCGGGCCTGCGCGCGACGGCCTGTGTCCGTCAGACCGGCGTCATCGCGGCCGCGGCGGCCACCCGGCCGCGATGGCTCGTCACCGTGTTGCCCACCGAGGCCACCACGATGCAGGCGATGGCCAGCCACTCCGTGGGGGTGAGCTGCTCGCCGAGGATCGCGAGGCCGGCGAGGGAGCCCACGGCCGGCTCGAGGCTGAGCAGGACGCCGAAGCTCTGCTTCGACAACCGCTTCAGGGCGACCATCTCCAGCGTGTAGGGCAGGGCGCTCGACAGGGCCGCCACCGCGAGGCCGAACCCGAGCATCGCCGGCTGCAGCAGCAGGGTCCCCGCCTTCGCGATGCCGAACGGCAGCACGACCAGGGCCGCCACCGACATGCCGAGGGCCACCGCCCGTCCGCCGTGGAGATGGCCGACGCGCTGGCCGAAGACGATGTAGAGCGCCCAGCACAGGGCCGCGCCGAGGGCGCAGGCGACACCGACGGGATCGAGGCCGGTGGAGAGGTCGCCGACGGGCAGCAGCAGCGACAGGCCGAGGATGGCGCAGCCGATCCAGGCGAAATCGATTCCCCGGCGCGAGACCGCGAGGGCGAGGGCCAGCGGCCCGGAGAATTCGATCGCGATGGCGAGGCCGAGCGGGATCGTGCGCAGGGAGAGGTAGAACAGCAGGTTCATCGCGCCCAGCACGACCCCGTAGCGCAGCAGGGCGCTGCGGTCGGCGCGGCTGGGACGCAGGCGCCAGGGCCGCCAGATCGCCACGAGCATCAGCGCCGAGAGGCCGACCCGCAGGGCGGTCGTGCCCTCCGCACCCAGGATCGGGAACAGCTGCTTGGCGTAGGAGGTGCCGACGCTGAGCGAGACGATGCTGCCCAGCAGGGCGGCGACGGGAAGCAGCGTGGCGGCGAGGCCAGCGGGCCTCGAAGATCCTTGCGGTGCGGGCGCCATGGTGCGTTCGTCAGGCCGCCGGCGGCAGGATCATCGCCCGCCGGGCTTCCAGCGCCTGCCAGAGCAGCAGGGCGGGAAGACCGAGGACGATGTCGGGCACGCGCTTGATCAGCGACAGGGCGAGGGCGGTTCCCGCATCGATGCCGAAGAGGCTGCCGAGCAAGACGAAGCCGCCCTCCTGAACGCCGAGACCGCTCGGCACCGGGAAGGCCGCCGACTTGATGGCCTGGCTCAGGGCCTCGATCACCACGACTTCGGTGAAGCTCACCGAATCGACGCCGATGCAGGTGAGGGCGATCCAGATCTCCAGGGCTCCGAGCCCCCAGGCGGCGAGGTGCAGCAGGACGGACGCCGCGAGCGTCCCGCGCCGGCCCGGCGCCCAGACGGCATCGAGCGCGTCGTAGACGCTGCCGCCGGGCGGCGACGGATCGACGGGTTCGCCACGAAAGACGCGGCGCAGGGCCTTGACCACCTTGCCCCCGGCTGCCCGCGCCGCGGCGCTGCGCTGGACCGCCAGGAACGCCGCCAGCAGCAGGGCGGTGACCGCGAGGGCGCGCAGGACCCAGGTGGCCAAGGCCTGCGCGGCCTCGCCGCCGACCTGAAGCAGAAGGCCCACCCCCGCCAGGGCGAAGACCGCCTGGGTCCCGGCCTGGAACAGCATGTCGACCAGGATCGAGGCCGCCGCCAGGGTCCCGGTGGTCCCCCAGAAGGTCAGCAGGCGTCCGCCTACGACGTCGCCCCCGACGGAGGCCACCGGCAGCAGCACGTTGATGCCCTCGCGGACGAGGCGCAGCAGCACGAAGGCTCCGGTCCGGGCCTGTCCCAGTCCCGCGAGCCCCTGGACGACGCAGCCCCAGGCGAGGCCGCACAACAGGATCACCGACACCCGCACCAGCACGATGGCCGCGAGGCCTCCGGGACCGACCCGGCCGAAGGCGTCGGCGACGGCTGCGAGATCGTTGGTGGCGATGAGCCAGACGCCGAGGCCCAGGCCGAGGAGGGTTCCGACCAGGGGAAGGCGTCGCAGGACGCGGCGCCCGAGACGCGCCGGCCAGGATGGCGCAGAAGCGGGGCGTTCGGCGATCCGGGTCGTCGCGAAGCGCGGATCGTCAGGCATCGGACCCGTTCCGAATCGTCCGTCTCAAGGCGCCCCGCTCCCGCATCCGTCCTGCCGGGACAGCGATCCCGACGTCCCGTTCCGACGCGCGGCCCCGGCTCAGCCGCGCGACGCGTCCGCTGCGTCCGGCAGGGTTAGGCGGCCTTTGGGGCCGAAATCGGGGAACAGCGCGTCCACGGATTGGGCCGGCGTGGCCTGCGGGTCAAGCAGGTGGATGCGCTGCTTGGCGAGGCTGTCCGCGGTGACCACCGCGAGAGCGCGCTTGGGACACGGGCCGAGGCACCCGACTTCGACCACGCGAAGCTTGCGCGCCGTGACGCGCCGCTTGAGTTCACCCTTGAGGCGCCGCCGCACCGAGCCCTTCTTCAGACCCTGGCGCTTGACGCACTTGCTGCAGACGAGCACCAATTCCGTGAACCCCGCCCGCGCCATGCGGATCCGCGCCGGGCGTGCGGCGTCCTTGTCCTTGTCATCCATCCCTTGCCTTGTCATCCATGCCCTGCCTTGTCATCCATGCCGTGACCGGTGTCCCGTGCGGACCCCGGCGCCCAGGCTCCCGCCACCAGGGCGGCACGCCTTAAAAAGGGCCGAAAAACAACGGATTCGTCGGGCTCAACACGAGGACGGCGAGAGGGCTCCACAGGCGTGACCATATGCATCGTCATCTGGCTCGTGCAGACTTGCTGCCCGTGATGGTGAGTCCGCAGTCGACCTTGAACGCGCCGAGCCTCGGGAACATGAAGTCATGAGTACCGACGAGGTCAAGCAGACCGACCGCGTGCGGGGGGTGATCGATATCGCCCTGCGTTCCCTGCCGGATCTGCGTCGCAACGCCGAGACGGTCGATCCGATTTCACGGAGCCGCGTCCCGGCCCTCCTGCGCCGGGCGCAGGAACGGCTCGATTGGCGCCAGCTCCCGGGCCTGCGGCCACCGTCGAGCAAGCCGGTGAATCTCGTCCGTAGCTTGCTTCGGCAATTCGGCTTCTTCGTCCTGCTGCCGACGGCCCTCGCGGGCATCTATTTCTACGTCTTCGCCGCCGACCAGTACGTGGCCGTGTCGCAGTTCGCCGTGCGCGGCAACGTCGAGCCGATGGAGGAAAGCTCGGGCGGTCAGTTCTCCGACCTGATCATGAAGCACAACAGCCAAGACAGTTTCATCATCCGGGATTTCGTCGAGAGCCGCGCGATCGTCGCCAAGATGGAAGAGAGCCTTCACGTCTCGAAGATGTTCTCCCGCCCGGAAGCGGATTTCTGGACACGCTACCGGGTCGACCAGTCCATGGAGGAACTGGTCAAGTACTGGAACAAGCATGTCGGCACCCGGATCGAGGTGCTCTCCGGCATCATCACGCTGAGCGTGCGCGCGTTCACGCCGGAGGATGCCCTGGCGATCAATCGCGGGATCGTGGAGCGCAGCGAAGCGCTCATCAACGACATCTCCCGCCGGGCCCAGGCCGACATGGTCAAGCATGCCGAGGCCGAGGCGGCGAAGGCGCAGGAGCGCCTGCGCAACGCGCACCTTGCCCTTCAGGTCTTCCGGAACCGCTGGGGCATCATCGATCCGGCCAAGGCCGCCGAATCGACCCTGACGACGATCACGACGTTGCGGAAGGATCGGCTCAAGGCCGAGTCCGACCTCGCGGTCCTGCGCGGTTCGAATCTCGGCGAGCAGTCCCGCAGCATCCAGAATCTGGCCTCGACCGTGGCGGCCCTCGATCAGCAGATCAAGAAGCTGACCGACCAGCTCACCAGCGACGGCCTGTCGGGCTCCGACGCCTCGAACAACATGACCCGCGCCCTGCTCGAATACGAGGGCCTGCAGGTCGAGCGCGTCATCGCCACCAAGCTCAACGAATCCGCGAACCTGATGGTCGACCGGGCCCGCATCGCCGCCAACAAGCAGCAGATCTACCTGGCGACCTTCGTCGAGCCCGCCCTGCCCGACGATTCGATCTTCCCACAACGCGGCTACAGCATCATGGTCGTCTTCTTCGGCTGCCTGGTGGTCTGGAGCTCGTTCGCCCTCATCCTCGCGGGCATCAACGACCAGCGCCTCTGATCCGCCTCACGCCCCGGTCGTTCCCGCCAGCACGCACGTCCTGCCAGCACGCATGTCCGAATTCTCCGATCTCATCGCCCGCGCGGTCAATCCCGCCATGTCCCGCGACGAGCGGGAGGCGGTCTACGGCGTCGTCAAGCAGGCGGTCGAGCGGTTGCAGGCCCGCGACGGCCTGGAGCCGAACGATCCGCGCAGCGCCCTGCAGCAGCATCTCGTCGAGGAGACGATCCGCGACGTGGAAGCCGACATCGCCCGGTTCCATTCGATGGAGAAGCTGGAGCGCGCCCACGAAGCCCAGATGGCCGCCGAGCGCGCCAGCAGTGGCCAGTAGGGCGGGCCCCCGTCCGGCCCGCCATTCCGGTCGCCGTGTTCAGCCGTAGGCCGCCATGGCCCGGGCGCTGCCGGGCTCGGCCACCGAGAGGCCGGCATCGACGTACTCGTTGAGCTTGTTGCGCAGGGTCCGGATCGAGATGCCGAGGATCTTGGCGGCATGCGTCCGGTTGCCGAGGCAATGGTCCAGGGTGTCGAGGATGAGGTCGCACTCGACCTGCGCCACGGTCTGCCCCACGAGGCCGCGCGTGGCGGCCTCCGCCACACGGGCGGCACGCTCGGCCGGACCGGCCGAGACCGGTGCGATGCTGTCGCCTTCCGGGGTGAGGATCGCGTCGGGCCCGATCTCGGCGCCGGAGGCCAGCAGCACCGCGCGGTGCAGGGTGTTCTCGAGTTCGCGGACGTTGCCGCGCCAGGGGTTGGCCCGCACCAGGCCCTGTGCCTCGACGCTGAGGGGCCGCACCGGCACGCCATTCATCTCGGCGTATTTCTTGGCGAAGTGCGCCGCCAGCGCGAGGATGTCGGCGGGGCGCTCACGCAGGGCCGGCAGGCGCAGGTGCACGACGTTCAGCCGGTAGTAGAGATCCTCGCGGAAGGTGCCCTTGCGGACCTCCTCCACCAGGTTGCGGTTGGAGGTGGCGAGCACGCGGATGTCGACTTTCACGGGCGCGGTCCCGCCGACCCGGTCGATCACCCGCTCCTGCAGGGCGCGCAGGAGCTTCGACTGCAGCCGCACGTCCATCTCGGAGATTTCGTCGAGCAGGAGCGTGCCCCCGTGGGCCTCCTCGAAGCGGCCGATGCGGCGCGCCACGGCGCCCGTGAAGGCCCCCTTCTCGTGCCCGAACAGCTCGGATTCCAGCAGCGCCTCGGGGATCGCGGCGCAGTTCACCGAGACGAAGGGCCGGTTGGCGCGGTTCGACTTGCCGTGGAGGTGACGGGCCAGGACCTCCTTGCCGGTGCCGCTCTCGCCCGTGATGAGCACGGAGGCCTCGGAGCGCGCCACTTGCTCGGCGAGCTTGACCACCTTCTCCATGGAGGCGTCGCGCCAGACGAAGGCCCGCCCATCCTCGGAGACCGCCTGCAGCACCGCTGCGATCAGCTCGGGATCGGGGGGCAGGGGGATGTATTCCCGGGCCCCGGCCTGGATCGCGGCCACCGCCGCCTTGGCGTCCGTGGTGACACCGCAGGCGATGACGGGGGTGCGGATGCGCTCCTCGGCCAGGGCCGTCACCAGGTCGCGGATCGCCAGGGCCACGTCGATCATGATGAGATCGGCGCCCTTGGCCCGCAGCACCGCGAGGCCCTGGGCGAGGCTCTCGGCGTTGGTGACGGCCGCGCCCCGGTTCATGGCGATCTTGGAGGCGGTGATCAGCTCGCCGTTGAGGCGTCCGATGATGAGTAGCCGCATGGCTCGGGGTCTCCGTCAGGTTCGGCTTCGCGCGGGGGGCGCGGCGGCCGGAAAGGCGAGGGGGGGTCAGTGATCGCTCTTGATGATCTCGGTCATCGTCACGCCGAGGCGATCCTCGACGAGCACCACCTCGCCGCGCGCCACGAGGCGGTTGTTGACGAAGATGTCGATGGCCTCGCCGACCTTGCGGTCGAGTTCCAGCACCGCGCCGGGCTGGAGCCGGAGCAGGTCGCCGATCGGCATGCGCGAGGAGCCGAGCACCGCCGAGACCACCACCGGCACGTCGAAGACCTGCTCTAGGTCGGCGGCGCTCTTCGGCGTGGTGGGCGTCTCGCGGATCGACTCAGTGCCGAGGCCGTCGAAGGAGGCATCGCCGCCGTTGAGCTGGGGCAGGCTGAAATCATCGGACATGCGGAGGCTTCTCGGTCTGGATTCGGGTCGGGCGGGCGGATCAGGCGGGAATGCCGAGGGCGGAGAGCACTGCGGCTTCGATCTGGGTCCGGTCCCGGACCACGCCGCCATCGGCCCATTCCATGCGGGCGTCGCCCGGCGCGAGATCGGGTTCGCCGAGCACCACCAGGCGGCCCTCGAAGCCGCGCTCGCGGGCGAGGCGCTTCACCAGGGCCTCGGACTCGTCGACCAGGCTCTCGTGCACCCGGACGACGAGGTGGGGCACGCCGCGCAGGTGCTGGAGCGCGGCACGGGCGGCGTCGCCGATCGCCGCCAGGGGCTGCGCGTCCAGGGCCTCGCCGGCGATCTTGCGGGCGAGCAGGATGGCGAAGTCGAGCGCCTCGTCCTCGCGCGCCTGGTCCCGGGCGTCCGACTGCCCGATCAGGCCCGCCGCGGCGAGCCCGACCCGGGTGAGGGCGTCGGACAGGCGCGCCTGGATCTGCTGCTCGGCCAGGGCCTGGCCCTCGCGCACGCCGCGTGCATAGCCCTCGGCCTCGGCGCGGGCGACGGTCTCCGCCAGGGCGGCCGCCTCCTGGGCGGCGACCGGGCTGTCGGGCCGGGGCCGAAAATCGGTGTCGAAGAGGAAGCGGCGCGCGTTCAATAGACCAGCTCCTCCTCGCCGCTCGACTTGGCGATCATGATCTCGCCCTTCTCGGCAAGCTCCTTGGCCAATTCGGTCATCTTGGCCTGCGCCTCATCCACGTCCTTCAGGCGGATCGGCCCGAGGGAGCCCATCTCGTCGGTGATGTTCTTGGCCGCGCGGGTGGACATGTTCTTCAAAAAGAAGTTGCGCACCCGGTCGTCAGCGCCCTTGAGGGCCCGGCACAGGGTCTCGTTGTCGACCTTGCGCAGCAGCGTCTGGACGCTGCCGGCATCGAGCTTGAGGAGGTCCTCGAAGGTGAACATCAGCTGGCGGATCTTCTTGGCCGAGCCGCGATTGGCCTGGTCGAGGGCCGTCAGGAAGCGGCCTTCCGTCTGTCGGTCGAAGGCGTTGAAGACGTCGGCCATCAGCTCGTGGGCGTCGCGGCGCGTGGTCTGCGCGATGGTCGAGACGAACTCGACCCGCAGGGTCTCCTCGATGTGGCGCAGGGCCTCCTTCTGCACCGTCTCCATCCGCAGCATCCGGTTCAGGACGTCGATGGCGAATTCCTCGGGGAGGATGGTGAGCACCCGGGCCGCGTAGTCCGAGCGCACCTTGGAGAGCACCACCGCGACGGTCTGCGGGTACTCGTTGCGCAGGAAGGACGCCAGGATCTCCGGATCGATCTGGGTCAGGCTCGCCCAGACGCGCTTGCCCGAGGCGCCCTTGATTTCCGCCATGATCGAGGAGACCTGATCGGTCGGGAAGATCTTGAGGAGCAGGGATTCCGTCCGCTCGAAGTTCGAGGTGATGCCGCCGCCGGAGGACAGGCGGGACACGAAGTCGACGATGAGCTTCTCGACCGTCTCGGCCTCGAGCGAGCCGAGCTGCACCATGGCGTGCGAGACGAGCTTCACCTCGTCCTCGTCGAGCATCTGCCAGATCGGCGCGCCCTCGCTTTCCCCGAGGAGGAGCAGGAGCGCGGCGGCGCGCTGGGCGCCGGTCATGGCGCCGAAGGCACCGTTGTTGCCCTTGGCGAGTTCCGCCTGGATGTTCAGTCCCGAAGACATGGTCTCAACGCCTCACGGTCGGGTGGGGAAACAGGACGCGCATCAGCTTTCGTGAATCCAGTTGCGGAGCACTTCCACGGTCTCGCTCGGGCTGGCGCGGACCATGTCGACCACGCGCTGGACGGTCTCGGCCTGGACCTTGCCGTTGAGCTGCGCGAAATCCACGAGGCGTGCGGTCGGGTTGTCGGGCGGCACCATCAGCGCCTCGGCGCCCGCCATCGCCCCGGCCGCTCCGGCGCCCGAGACCAGGGCGATCTGGATCGGCTCCGAGGCTAGGACCTTCTTCAGGAGCGGGCGCACCACCGCCATCAGGACGATCAGGATCAGCATCGTCAGGACGCCGAGCTCGACGATCCGCATCACCTCCTCCTTCGAGGGGCTCAGCAGCGACTGGACCAGGGACGGCTCGGCGAACTCGGCCGGGACCGGGGTCTCGGCGAAGCGGAGGTTCACCACCTCGACCTGATCGCCGCGCGCCTTGTCGAAGCCGACGGCCGAGCGCACCAGGGCGGCGATGCGATCGACCTCGGCCGCCGGGCGCGGCTGGTAGACGGGCTTGCCGTCCGGGCCGGGCACGTAGGCGCCATCGACGACCACCGCCACGGAGAGGCGCTTGATCCGGCCGCCCTCGGCGACCTCCGTCTTGGTCACCCGGGAGATCTCGTAATTCGTGGTCTCCTCATTCTTGTTCGTGGAGTCCTTCTGGGTCGGTGTCTGGCCGGGCTGGTTGGCACCCGGGAGTTCGTTGCCGACGCTGACCGCGCCCTCGGCGCCCCCCGTCAGCGAATTCTCGGTCCGGGTCTGGGTCGAGCGCACCACCCGGCTCTCGGGATCGAAGCTCTCGGACTTGCTCTCGATGCGGTTCAGGTCGAGTTCGGCGCTGACCTGGATGCGGGCGCGCCCGGCGCCGACGATGCCGGCGACGATCTCCTCGATCTGCGAGCGCAGGCGGCGCTCGATGCCGACCTGCTTCTCCTCCATGCCGGCGCCGGTCTCGGCCTCGGCCCCGCGGGCGCCGTCCGCGAGCAGGCGCCCGCGCTCGTCGACGATGGAGACCCGCTCCGGCTTCAGGCCCTCGACGGCGGAGGCCGCGAGGTGGCGGATGGCGCGGACCTGGGACGGGTCGAGGTCGCCCATCAGCTTGAGCACGATGGCGGCGCTCGGCGTCTCACGGTCGCGCTCGAACAGGCGCCGCTCGGGGATGACGAGGTGGACCCGCGCCGCCTGGACCCGCCCGATGGCGCGGATGGAGCGGGACAGCTCGCCCTCCAGGGCGCGCAGGTGGTTCACGTTCTGCACGAAGTTGGTCGACGAGAAGGCGTCGCCCTTGTCGAAGATCTCGTAGCCGACGCCGGCGGCGCTCGGCAGGCCCTTGCCGGCGAGGTCCATGCGCAGGCGCGGCAGGTCGGCCCGGGGGGCCAGGATGGTCTGGCCCGCATCCCCCTTGGTCTCGTACTTGATGCCGCGCGCGTCGAGGTCACGGATCACGGCCGAGGAATCCGACATCGACAGGTCGGCGAAGAGCACGCCCATGTCGGGCTTGGAGACGCGCAGGATCACGAAGGCGAAGAAGCCGATCAGCGTCATCGTGACGGCGGCCATGGCGGCGAGGCGCGCCGGGCCCAACTTGGTCACGAGGTCAAGGACCGGTTTCACGACGCGACGCACCCACCCGAGACGCGGCACCGGACTGCCGGCACCCGCTGGGCAAAATTTGCCTGGGTCGTGGTTAGCGCGGAGTTAACATTCCTGAACGAAGCAGGGTCGCAGGCACGGATGCACGCCGGAAAACGCGAAAGCCGCGCCCGGGTGAGGGGACGCGGCTTCCGGGTTCGGCAAGGGAGGCGACGGGGTCCGACAGGGACCCCGGCCGTCGCCCGGCTCAGTGGCGGTAGTGCTGGATGCGCGTGGTGCGCAGGCCGGCCAGACCGTGCTGATCGATGGAGAACTGCCAGCTCAGGAACTCCTCGGTGGTGAGGGTGTAGCGCTGGCAGGCCTCCTCGAGGCTGAGCAATCCGCCTCTGACGGCGGCGACCACTTCGGCCTTGCGACGGATCACCCATCGACGGGTGGTGGTCGGCGGAAGGTCCGCAATGGTTAACGGACTTCCATCAGGCCCGATGACGTACTTTACTCTCGGGCGGCTTGGTTCGGTCATGATACGCTCTACAACTCGACTGACCTGTCGAGATTGGAAGCTACTTGTACCCACTTAAGATATCTTGAAGCGGATCGATCGCATTGGATTCGCCCTGTTCGTCATGTGGACAACCCAGCTCCGATGTCCCGGACGGTGGAGATCGGCACCCTTGATTTGCCGACCAACAGCACCGGCTCGGTGCCACTGAGATCGACGCTGTCGACGGTTCCGCTCACCTTGGTGTCGACGGCCACCTTCGACCCCGTGGCGTCCACGGCATCGACCTTGATCGCGTAGGTTCCGTTGGGCGCGGTGAAGCCGCTGGACGAGCGCCCGTCCCAGGTGAAGGCCTGTTCGCCCGCGTTGAGCGCCTTGGTCTGCGTGGCCACCACGTTGCCCTTGGCGTCGCTGATCGTCATCGTCGCCTGCTTGGCCGCCCGGGCCGGATTTAGCGTCCAGGTCGCAGCCCCGTCCTTGAGGGCGGTGGACTTCCCGTCCGCCGTGATCGTCTGGCCGATGAATCCGGTGGCGGAGGCGGCACTCGACGACTTGGCGTTGCTCAGGATCGAGTCGAGGCGGTCGTTCGACTTCAGCTGCTGCTCGACGCCGGCATATTGCACCAGCTGCTGGGTGAACTGGTTGGTGTCCATCGGGTCGAGGGGGTTCTGGTTCTTCAGCTGCGTCGTCAGCAGCGTCAGGAACTGGGTGAAGTTGCCCGCGATCTCCTGCGTCGAGGAACTGGTGCTCGCCACGCCG
This sequence comes from Methylobacterium sp. V23, assembly GCF_002917135.1. NCBI lineage: Bacteria > Pseudomonadati > Pseudomonadota > Alphaproteobacteria > Hyphomicrobiales > Methylobacteriaceae > Methylobacterium > Methylobacterium sp. V23. The sequence goes on along the minus strand of NZ_PDHT01000009.1, from coordinate 45,821 downwards.
GCCGAGGCCGTGCTGGCGAGGCTGCTGATGCCCGTTGTCATCGTGGTGAATCCTCAGATGCGGATGTCGATGCCGAGGACGGCGCCGTAGCGGCGCAGCGGAACGGCGGAAATGGGGGTGGGCTCGCGGGATTCGGCGCCGGAGCGCGCAGACCCGCCCGCGTCGGGCCGCTGCCCGTCCGCGCCGGAACCGTTCGACTGGCCATTGGCCGAGCCGTCCCCGCGGAGCGACAGGGTGATGCTGCCATCGGCGGCGTTGAGGCCGGCCTGGTTGAGCGCCTGCTGCAGGCTGCCGGCGTCGCGCTGGAGCAGCGCCAGGGTCTCGGGGCGGTCGACCACAAGGCTTGCCTGGACCGCGCCGGTCTCCTTGTCGATGTCGAGATTGACGTCGATGCGGCCGAGATCCTTCGGATCGAGGCGGATCTCGAACTGGTTGCTGCCCGCAAGCGAGCGCAGGCCGATCGTCATCGGCACGGCGCCAAGGGGGACCGGTGCCGGTGCCGGCGCGCCCGGTGCGCTCGGGGCGAACGCCTCCGCCCCCTTCGCGTGCGCCGTGGCCGGCGTCACCGGGGACGGCGTCGCCGGGGCGGCGGGCGTCAGGTCGGTGCGGGCGGCATCCGAGGCAAGGGCGAGGCCGGCCGCGAATTCGCCCTGTGGCTTGCCGTTGCCCGGCTCACCGCTCTCGGACCCCTCGTCGCCGTCCGAAGGTGCCTTGACCTTCAGCCCGGGCGGCCCCTGGGCCGCGCTTCCGCTCGGGTTCGTGCCCACGGCCACCACCGGTGCGGCCGTGCCGGACGGGTCCGCGTCGGCAGCCGCTCCGCCGGCGCTGCCCGCCGCTGCGCCCTGCGCGGCCGAGGCAAGGGCATTGAGAGGCGGGGCGGTGGGAGGCGGGGCGTTCGGCAAGAACATGAGCGGCGTGGCGGTCCCGGCCTGCGCGGCGGCCTGGCTCTCCTCCGGCTTATCAGCGGCCGCGGTCTCCCCGCCCGCCGTGGTGCCGCCGGGCGTGCCGGTCTCGGTCGTGTCCTGGCCCGCGCTGGCCCCAGGCGCCGCGTTCGTGTCGTTGCGCGTAGCCTGCGCCTTGCCGGGTACGCCGGGACCGGCGGAGTCGCTCGTGCCGCGAGCCTCGGCGCCGGCAGCGCCCGGCTTGGCATTTGCCGGAGCGCGGGCCTCGCCCGCCTTGGTTTGGTTCGCCTCGGCTTGGTTCACCTTGGTTTGGTTCGCCTCGGCCTTGTCCGCCTTGGCCGCCCGGGCGTCGGCGGCGGCCTTTGCGCTGTCGCGGGCCTGCGTCGCCTCACGGGTCGCCGCCGCGTCGTTGGCGCGCTGGGCGGCGATCCGGTCGTTGCGGTCTTCGGCCGCCGCACGGTCGTCCCGGGCCCGGGCGTCGGCGGCCCGCGGACGGGGATCGGGTGCGGGCGGGTCGAGACGGAACGCGGCGGCGGCCGCTCCCCGTGACGGAACCGCGCTCGGCGAAGCCGTGCGCCGGGACGATGTGTTCCACTCGATCGATGAGACAGCCATGGCGACAATCCTCTACGATCCCTTCCTCAGCAAGGCGCAGGCCAGCGCAACCGAAGCGCAAGACCCTGAGAGAGAACGGTTTTTTACCAGGCGGCCTGTCCCGCCCTGGCTCAGGAGGGCAAATCCTGCCGGGCGCCCGGCAGCTTTCGCCCGTCCGCCGGCGCCCTGCGCGGGGACACACCGGGCGCATCCGCCTCCCTGGAACTCGCGGGCGAGGATCGCTATAGACTCACGCGCGGGGCCGGACCGGTCCCTCCCGGCACACCCTGGCGCGATGAATTCCCTCGATCTTCCCAAGGCCCCGCACGAGACGCGCGTCGTCGTCGCCATGTCGGGCGGCGTCGATTCCTCCGTCGTGGCCGGGCTCCTGAAGCGGCAGGGCTACGACGTCGTCGGCATCACGCTCCAGCTCTACGATCACGGTGCCGCCACCCATCGCAAGGGTGCCTGCTGCGCCGGGCAGGACATCCACGACGCGCGCCGCGTGGCCGAGACCCTGGGCATTCCCCATTACGTCCTCGATTACGAGGACCGCTTCCGGGAATCGGTGATCGACCGCTTCGCCGAGAGCTACCTCGCCGGCGAGACGCCGATCCCCTGCGTCGAGTGCAACCGCTCGATCAAGTTCCGCGATCTCCTGCGCACCGCCCGGGACCTTGAGGCCGACTGCCTCGCCACCGGGCACTACGTGGCGAGCCGGCCCGAGGCCACCGGCGGACGCGGGCTCTACCGCGCCCTCGATCCGGCCCGGGACCAGAGCTACTTCCTCTACGCCACCACGGCGGACCAGCTGGATTTCCTGCGCTTCCCCCTGGGCGAGCTCCCCAAGGACGAGACCCGCCGCCTCGCCCGCGACCTCGGCCTGGCCGTAGCCGAGAAGGCCGACAGCCAGGACATCTGCTTCGTGCCCCAGGGGCGCTACGCCGACGTGATCGCGCGGCTGCGGCCGGACGCGGCCCGGGCCGGGGAGATCGTCGATCTCGGCGGTCAGGTGCTCGGGCAGCACGAGGGCATCATCCACTACACCGTCGGCCAGCGCCGGGGCCTGCGCCTCGCGGTGGGCGAGCCGCTCTACGTCATCCGCCTCGAGCCCGAGACCGCCCGGGTCGTGGTCGGCCCGCGCGCGGCGCTGGCCACCAGCCGGATCCGCATCACCGACCTGAACTGGCTCGGCGGCGCCGGCCCGGTCGAGAACCTGCCCGTGGCGGTGCGCGTGCGCTCGACCCGGGAGCCGCGACCGGCGCTCCTCAGCCGCGAGGCCGCGGGCGGCGGAGCCGAGATCGTCCTGGCCACGCCGGAGGACGGCGTCTCGCCCGGACAGGCCTGCGTGATCTACGCCGATGACGGCCCGCGCGCCCGCGTCCTCGGCGGTGGCACCATTCGGCGCATCGACGCGTTGGCGACCGGCGCGGCCGAAGCGGCCTGACCGGATCACGCCCCGAACCACCCCTATCCCCCAACAGGACGACGAGATCGACATGCTGAGCGAGCCGCGGGAGGCCGGTCCGAGCACCGCCCTGATGCGCAAGGCCTATGCGCGCTGGGCGCCGGTCTACGACGTCGTCTACGACAAGCTGACGGAGCCGGCCGCCCGCGACGCGGTGGAAGCGGCCGTCGCCTGCGGTCCGCGCATCCTCGAGGCCGGCGTCGGCACCGGCCTGTCGCTGGGCTACTATCCGCCGACGAGCTTCGTCTGCGGCGTCGATCTCTCCGAGGACATGCTCAAGCGGGCGCGCGCCAAGGTGCTGCGCCGCGGCCTGCGCCACGTGCGTGGCCTCCAGGTGATGGATGTCTGCCGCCTCGGCTACGCCGATGCGAGCTTCGACGCCGTGGTGGCGCAGTTCCTCATCACCCTGGTGCCCGACCCGGAGGCCGCCCTCTCCGAGTTCCTGCGCGTGGTCCGGCCGGGCGGCGAGATCGTGCTCGCCAACCATTTCGGCCAGAATGCCGGCACGCTGGCCAAGGTCGAGGAGATCGTGGCGCCGCTCTGCACCAAGATCGGCTGGTCCTCCGACTTCAAGTCGAGCCGGATCGAGGCCTGGGCCCGCGCCAACGGCGTCGAGTTCATCGGCGTCTCGCCGACCTTCCCGGGCGGGTTCTTCAAGATCCTGCGGATGCGCAAGCGCGGGTGAGTGCGCCGACGCCTCCGGCCGACGAAGCGCCGACCCGGCTGAAGCGCCTCCTCCGCTGGGGACCACTCCTGCTCCTCGTCTGCGCCGCCCTGGCCGTGCTGGCCTCCGGCGCCTCGCACCTTCTCAGCCTCGACCGGCTGCTCGCCTCCCGGGCCTGGCTCAACGCCTGGGTGGCCGAGGACCGCTTCCGCGCGATGGTGGTCGCCTATCTCGTCTATGTCGGCGCCGTGGTGGTCTCGATCCCGGCCTCGCTCTTCCTGACGATGCTCTGCGGATTCCTGTTCGGGATCGTGCCCGGCGCCCTCGTGGCCGTCGCCTCCGCCACCACGGGGGCCGCGATCGTGTTCACCATCGGCCGCGGCGCGGCCGCCGACCTGCTGCTGCGTCGGGCCGGGCCCCGGCTCGCGAGCCTCGCGGCGGGCTTTCGCGAGGACGCCTTCGGCTACATCGCCGTCCTGCGCCTGCTGCCGATCTTTCCGTTCTGGATGACCAACCTCGCCCCGGCCGCCTTCGGAGTGAAGCGCAGCACCTTCGTGCTGGCGACCCTCGTGGGTCTCCTGCCGGGGGCCTTCGTGTATGCCGCCACCGGCGCGGCGATCGAGGACGTGGTGCTGGCGCACGAGACCGCCAAGGCGGCCTGCCTTGCCGCCGACGGCCTCGATTGCGAGAACGCCCTGACGCTGCGGGCGCTGATCACCCCCAAAATGGTGCTCGGCCTCGGCGCTCTCGCGGCTTTAGCCCTGATCTCGGTATTCCTACGACGTCGCGTTCAGGCGCGGCGCCGGTTAGAGTCCTGATCGAATTTGGCCATACATCTGATCTAAAAAGTTGCATCTCCGGACGCAGCCTAATGCGGTCCGGGACGTTGGTGGGCAATCGCGCTCCGAGCCGTCGCCCTGAAAACGCCACTGGACCACGCTCCAGATCGGGTTCACGCCGTCACCCGCCGCGCCGTTGGGACACCGGAAACGCGAAGTACCGAGATGGCTGTGACGTCGCGCGTCGAATTTCAGCAGGAGGCGGCCGCGGCGAATCCCGTGGCTGCGCGCGGTCTCGGCCGGCATCTCGGCCTCTCGGGTCGCCTCTTCCTGCTCACCGTGGCGTTCGTCGCGCTGATCGAGGTGCTGATCTACGTCCCCACGGTGGCGAATTACCGCCGGATGTGGCTGTCGGACCGGATCGCCGCCGCCCAGGTGGCCGCCCTCGTCCTCGACGCCGCGCCCGACCAGCAGGTCTCGGAGGGCCTGTCCCAGCGCCTGCTCGACGGTGCGGGCGCGCGCGCCATCGCGGTGCGCGGCAACGGCACCCGCCGGCTCCTCGCCAACGAGACGGTGCCGGACACGGTCTCGGACATCATCGACCTGCGGTCGGAGCATTGGATCCGGTCGATCCGCGGCGTCGCCCGGACGCTCCTGATCGAATCGAACGATCCGATACGGGTGATCGGGCACGGCCGTGACGGCTTCGACCTCGTGGAGATCCTGATGGATCCCCGCCCTTTGCGGCTGGCCGTGGCGGATTTCTCGATCCGGCTGGCCCTGTCGTCCATGGCGCTGGCGGCGACGGTGGCGGGCCTGATCTTCCTCGTCCTGCAGCGGGCGATCGTGCGGCCGGTGCGCCGGCTCGTCCAGAACATCACCAGCTTCGCCGACGACCCGGAGGCGATCGACGGCGTGATCGTGCCTTCGCGCCGGACGGACGAGATCGGCCATGCCGAGATCGCGCTCGCCCGCATGGAGACCGCCCTGGCGAGCGAGCTGCGCGAGAAGCGGCGGCTCGCCGGACTCGGATTGTCGGTGAGCAAGATCAACCACGAACTGCGCAATCTGCTGACCACGGCGCAGCTCCTCAGCGACCGCCTCGACGGCGTCGCCGATCCGGTCGCCCAGCGGGTGGCGCCGCGCCTCGTCGCCACCCTGGATCGGGCGATCCGGTTCTGCGAGGAAACCCTGGCCTATGGAAGGGCGACGGAGCGCAACCCGAACCGCCGCCTCGTGCCCATCGCCCAGATCGTCGCCGAGCAGGCGGACCTCGCCGGGCGAGGACGCGATTCGAAGATCGTCATCCGCGAACTCTGCCCGAGCGAGCTCCGGATCTTCGTCGACCCGGACCAGTTCTCGCGCGCCCTCGCCAACATCGTCCGGAACGCCGTCCAGGCGCTGAGCCCGCAGGGGACCGGCTACGAGGCGCCGTCCCAGGAGAATCCCGAGATCACCATCCGGGCCCGTCGCGCGGGCCAGCCCGGCGCCGGCGAGACGACGATCCTCGTCGCCGACAACGGCCCAGGCCTGCCGCCGCGGGCCCGCGAGCACCTGTTCTCCCCGTTCAAGGGCTCGTCGCGTTCCGGCGGCACCGGCCTTGGCCTCGCCATCGCGTCGGAGCTGATCGAGCTGAACGGCGGACGCCTCAGCCTCGACGACACCGCCGCCGGGACCTGCTTCCGCATCACGATCCCGGACGCCGCCGGCGCCTGACCGGACGGCGGACGGGCCGGGTCTCGAACGGCGACGGCTACTCGGCCGCCGCCAGGGTCAGGCCCGGAACGGTGATGCCGATGTCGCGCAGGAGCTCGGCATCCGAATCGGTCTCGTTGTTCGCCGTGGTCAGAAGGCGCTCGCCGTAGAAGATCGAGTTGGCCCCGGCGAGGAAGCAGAGGATCTGCGCTTCGCGGGTCAGGCCCTTGCGGCCGGCGCTGAGGCGCACGCGGGCACGCGGCATCACGATGCGGGCGGTGGCGCACATCCGCACCAGGTCGAGGGGATCGACCGCGGGCCGGTCCTCGAGGGGCGTGCCCTCCACCGCCACCAGGGCGTTGATCGGCACGCTCTCGGGGTGCGGCGCATGGTTGGCCAGGACCTGGAGCATGCTGGCGCGGTCCTTCACGCCCTCGCCCATGCCGACGATGCCGCCGCAGCAGACGCCGATGCCGGCATCGCGCACGTTCTGCAGGGTGGTGAGGCGGTCCTCGTAGGTCCGCGTCGAGATGATGTCCCCGTAGAAGTCGGGGCCGGTGTCGAGGTTGTGGTTGTAGGAGGTCAGCCCGGCCTCCGCGAGGCGCTCGGCCTGCGAGGGCGAGAGCATGCCGAGGGTGACGCAGGCTTCCATGCCGAGGCCGCGCACGCCGCGCACCATCGCCAGCACCGAGTCGAATTCCGGCCCGTCCTTGGGCTGGCGCCAGGCCGCGCCCATGCAGAAGCGGTGCGCGCCCGCCGCCTTGGCCTCGGCCGCCTCGCGCAGCACGGCGTCGACGGGCATCAGGCGCTCGCGGGCCATGCCGGTGCCCTTGTGGTGGGCCGATTGCGGACAGTAGGCGCAATCCTCGGGGCAACCGCCGGTCTTAATCGACAGCAGGGCGGCCCGCTGGATGTCGGCCGGATCGTTGTGGGCGCGGTGGACCTCCGCCGCCCGGAACACGAGGTCGAGGAGCGGCAGGTCGTGGATCGCCTGGATCTCGGCGACGCTCCAGTCGTGACGGATCGCGGCTGTGGCGGAGACCGGGCGGGCGGCGAGGGGGGCCAGGGTGTCAGTCATGATCCCCATGAGGCGAATCTCGGCCGGAAAATCAAGCCGGCCGCGCGACCTCAGTGCGTCGGCTCGCCCGCCGCCACCTTGGCGGTCCAGTCGTCGAAGGCGATGATTTCCTGGCGCTGCTCGCCGAGTCCCGCGATGCCGAGGGTCATGACGTCGCCGCTGCGCAGGAAGCGGGGCGGCTTGCGCGCCATGCCGACGCCGGGGGGCGTACCCGTGGTGATGATGTCCCCGGGCTCCAGCATCATGAAATGCGAGACGTAGGCGACGAGCTGCGCCGCGTCGAAGATCATCGTGGCCGTCGAGCCGGTCTGCATCCGGGTGCCGTTCACGTCGAGCCACATGCCCAGGTTCTTGAGGTCGGGAATCTCGTCGAGGGTGACCAGCCAGGGACCGAGCGGTCCGAAGGTCGGGCAGCCCTTGCCCTTGGTCCAGGTGCCCCCGCGCTCCATCTGGTACGCGCGCTCGGACACGTCGTTGCAGATGCAAGCGCCCGCCACGTAGGACAGCGCCTCGTTGGCGTGCACGTAGGAGGCCCGCGCGCCGATCACCAGGGCGAGTTCCACCTCCCAATCGGTCTTGGCCGAGCCCTTGGGCAGGATGACCCGGTCGTTCGCCCCGGCGAGGCACGAGGGCGCCTTGTTGAAGATGATCGGCTCCGGTGGGATGTCGGCCCCGATCTCGGCGGCATGGTCGGTGAAGTTCAGCCCGATGGCCACGAAGTTGCGGGTGCCGCCGACGCAGGGGCCGAGGCGGGTCTCCGCCGGCAGGGCCGGCAGGCTCGCCGGATCGAGCCGGCGCAGGCGTTCCAGGGTCTCGCGCGAGAGGGCAGGCCCGGCGATGTCGCGCACATGGGCCGAGAGGTCGCGCAGGACACCCTGCGCATCGACCAGACCGGGCTTCTCGTCTCCGCTCGCGCCGTGGCGTACCAGTTTCATCGCTCGTGCCTCCGCATGTCTGTCCGCTGCCTGACATCGATCGGACCCGGACGGGCGGCAAGGGGCAATCGGCGACGGACGGCGTGCCGTCTCATCGCGCGCCGGGACCCGAGGCCCGGTCCGACGGCGATTTTGTCGCCGAAAGGTCACACCCCCGTCCGGAGATGCGCCGGGCGTGTTTTTTCGGCCGAAGGGCTTACTCACGGAGACGAGAGTTTAGATGTGAACCATTCTGCAGGCTTCCTCGCCAGCTCGAATCCAGGCCTGCAATATCGCGCTGATTTAAGTCTAAATTTTCCCTGATACTGAAGATATACTTGTCGGCCTGCGATTTGCGAAGTTGCGTCACTCGCGTCATTGTCACACCCAAGGTGCGAGGCCTCCCCCGATGGGAGAGGACAAGCGAGCACCAACAACTGGGGTGGGTCCTACGTCATGATGGGTACGATTCGGCGCCGTTCCCTGCGCGGCCTGGCGCTTTCGGGAGTTTCCGCAGCCCTCCTCTGCGCCGGTGTCGCCGGTGCCTCGGCCGGGGCCTTCGGCATCCGCGAGCAGAGCGCCCAGGCCCAGGGTCTCGCCTGGGCGGGCGCCGCCTCCGGCTCCGGCGGCGTCTCCTCGCTGTTCTGGAACCCCGCCACCGTGACCATGCGGCCGGGCTGGGTCACCGAGCAGAACCTGTCCTTCATCAACCTGTCGGCGAAGATCACGCCCGACGTGGGCACGAACCCGGCCTTCGCCCGCCTCGGTGACAGCGGCGAGATCGGCCAGGGTGCCGTGGTTCCGGCCGGCGCCACCTCCTACCAGCTCAACGACCGCCTCTGGGTCGGCATCACCTCCGGCGCGCCCTTCGGCCTCGTGACGAAGCCGCGCCAGACCTGGTCGGGCGAGCTCTACGGCCGGTCCAGCCGCATCTTCTCCCTGGCCTTCAACCCGGTCGTCGGCTTCAAGGTCAACGAGTGGCTCTCCATCGCCGCCGGCCCGAACATCGAGTACTTCAAGCTCGTCCTGCGCCAGGCCCTGCTCTCGCCGCTCAGCACCAACCCGGCCGCCCTGCCGAGCTCCGGCCTCAAGGGCGATTCCTGGGGCGTCGGCTTCACCGCCGGTGCGCTGATCACGCCCTTCGACGGGACCGCGATCGGCGTCGGCTTCCGCTCCTCCGTCCATCACGACATCGGCGGCCAGCTCATCCTGCCCGGGCCGCTGGCGGCGCTCGGCGGCGACGTGAAGGCCAAGCTGAACACCCCCGAGAAGCTGAGCGTCGGCCTCACCCAGGCGATCACCCCGGTGGCGCGCCTCAATCTCGGTTTCGAGTGGGACAACTGGAGCCGTCTGGGCACCGTCAACGTCCTCCTCGACCGGACCGGTGCCGTCGCGACGCAGCTGCCGCTGAACTACAAGGACGGCTACACCTACTCGATCGGCGGCGAGTACGACTGGTCGGCGGCCCTGACGGTCCGCGCCGGCGTCGCCTACGAATCCTCCCCGATCGATTTCTCGAACCGGTCGGTGCGCCTGCCCGATGGCGACCGGGTGAACGTCTCGGTCGGCGGAAGCTACCGCTGGAGCGAGAAATTGACCCTCAACCTCGCCTACTCGCACTTCTTCGTCGACAAGGGACGGATCCTGGCCGGCCCCGGCCGCGACTACAACGTCCAGAACGTGGTCTTCGCGGGCGTCGCCGACAGCAGCGCCGACATCGTCTCGGTCGGCTTCCGCTACGTGTTCGGCGAGCCCGTGGCGGCCGCGCCGGCCCCCCTGGTGCGCAAGTTCTGAGGACGCACGACGCTCAGGGCGGCGGAGCCGGTCCGGTCCCGCCGTCCGCGAAGCGCTTGACGTAGAAGATGCGGTCGTGGCCGGGCGGATCATCGCGGATCCGCCCGCACTCGGTGAAGCCGAGGCGCTGGTAGAAGCCCGGGACCTGGAAGGTCCAGGTGTCGAGCCAGATCCCGGACAGGCCCCGCCGGCGCGCCTCCGCCTCGGCATCCCGCATCAGGCGGCGGCCCAGGCCGCGCCCCCGGGCCGGGCCGAGGGCGAGCAACTCGACGAACAGCATGCCGTAGCCGGTCCGGCCCCAGAGACCGCCGACGATGGCTCCGCCCGCGTCGCGCACCGTGAGGGCGAGCAGGCCCCAATTCCCATTCGGCACCTGGGCCTCGTTATGGGCGACGAGAGGCGCCAGGATCGCGACCCGCATCGCCGGGTCTGGTTCCGCCTCGAGGCGAACGGACCAGACCGGCGCCTCCATGCCCGCGCTCACGCCTTCATGCGGACGTAGGTGCCGGGCGCCGGACCGAGGGAGGCCAGGCCGCCTTCGCCCGGCACCCGTGCCGGGACGCGGGCGGGCGCCTGGTGCTCCAGCCACTGGAACCAGTGCGGCCACCAGGAGCCCTTGGTCTCGGTGGCCGCCGCCATCCAATCCTCGAACCGGCCCTTGGCCGGCCCTCCGGTCCAGAAGCCGTATTTCGGCTTGGCCGGCGGGTTCACCACCCCGGCGATATGGCCCGAGCCGGCGAGCACGTAGTCGACCGGTCCGCCGAACTTCGACGAACCCTCGAACACCGACAGGGCCGGCGCGATGTGATCCTCCTTGGTGGCGAGGTTGAAGATCGGGATCTTCACCTTCTTCAGGTCGAGCCGGACGTTGCCGAGGATCATCTTGCCCTGCGCGAGCGTGTTGTTGAGGTAGCAGTTGCGCAGGTAGAACGAGTGGTTGGCTGCCGGCATCCGGGTGGAATCGGCGTTCCAGTACAGCAGGTCGAAGGGCATCGGCGTCTGGCCCTTGACGTAGTTGTTGACCACGTAGGACCAGATCAGGTCGTTGGGGCGGAGCATGTTGAAGGCGGTCGCCATGCCGGTGCCTTCGAGGTAGCCGCGCTTCTGCATCCGCGATTCGATCAGGCGGATCTGATCCTCGTCGGCGAACACCTTCAGGTCGCCCGCATGGGTGAAATCCACCTGCGTGGTCAGGAAGGTGGCGCTCTTGATGCGCTTGTTGCCGGTGGCGGCCTGCATCGCCAGGGTCACGGCCAGGAGGGTGCCGCCGACGCAGTAGCCTGCCGCCGCGACCTCGTTCTCGCCGGTGGCGACCCCGATGGCATCGATCGCGGTCTCGATGCCCTCCCGCATGTAGCTCTCGAAGTCCTTGTCGGCGTGGCGCGCATCCGGGTTGACCCAGGAGATGCAGAACACCGTCAGGCCCTGGCTGACCATCCAGGCGATCAGGCTCTTCGAGGGGTTGAGGTCGAGGATGTAGAACTTGTTGATCCAGGGCGGCACGATCAGGAACGGCCGCTTGAGCACCGTGTCGGTGCTGGGCGCGTACTGGATCAGCTCCATCAGGTCGTTCCGGAACACGACCTCGCCCGGCGTCACCGCCACGTTGACCCCGACCTCGAAGCCCGCGGCCGGATCGGTCTGGCGCACCCGGAGCTGGCCCTTCCCGGCCTCGATATCCTCGGCGAGCATCTTCATGCCGCGCACGAGGTTGGCGCCGTTCTCCTTCAGGGTGTGCCGGATCAGCTCCGGGTTGGTCATCACGAAGTTCGACGGCGACAGGGCCCCGGTGATCTGGCGCAGATAGAACTGTGCCTTGTGCCGGGTGTGCTCGTCGATGCCCTCGGCCTCGTCCACGAGGCCCTCGGCCCAGCGGGAGGTGATGAGGTAGCTCTGCTTGATGAAGTCGAAGATCGGGTTGGTGGACCATTCCGCGTGGGCGAAGCGGTTGTCCTTCGGCTCGGGCTGGGCCACGGGCGCGGCGGCCTCGCCCTGCAGGCGCTGCCAGGTCGAGCCCCAGAGGGTGATGAAGGCCTCGCTCAGCTTGGTCTGAGCCTCGACGGTCTTCTTCGGGTCGGAGAGCCAGGTCTCGGCCACGCTGCCGAGGGTGCGGACCACGTCCTTGACCTCCTCGGGCGGCTCGACCGCCTCGACCGGCAGGGCGTCCGGCGTACCGACGGGTTTCATGTAGCGTGATGCGGCCCGCCCGAATTCCTCGACCAGCAGGCTCGCGTTGCGGGACAGGGCCTCGATGTCGGGCAGCGGTGTCGTCCGTTCGGTCGTCACGCGTGCATCTCTCCCCGAGTGTGGCCGAACCTTTCGCCGGGCGACGCCTGCCGCGCGGCCCGGGGGGCCTCGTTTCCGACAAATTAACGCGCCATCGCGGAGTTCCGCCAGAGCGCACGCCTCCAAAACGGCCGACTTCTCCATGTCCCGGCTTCACAACTCCCAGTTTGTCGCGGTCGTCGCCGTGGCCGTCCTGCTCGCGGGATGTTCCGGCGACCTGAACCCGATGCGGATCGCCTACGGCACCGGCGAGGCCGGACCGCCCGCCAAGGCGCCGGACTTCGTGGCGCAGTCCCGCCGCGGCAGCGACGACTTCATGCCGGTGGGGGTCTCCGCCCCGGCCCGGCCGATCCGCGCCAAGACGCCGGAGGGCACCAAGGCCCTGGAGGCGGAGCTGGTCGCGGCGCGGGGGCGCAACGAGGCGCGCGGCCGCTCCGCCGAGGGCGCGGCCCAGGGCGCCAAGCCCTAGGGGGCAGGCCGTCGGGGATCCCGAGATATCGTTCGGCGTCGGGGCACAAAACTGCTAGACCGGAGCCGAGCGTGCGAATTCTGCGACGGCCCTGCGTCAGGCAAGGCCGTCAAAAGACGTCCGGATTCCGCCCGAGGGACCTCCGGACGAGACCACGCTGCCGTCTCGGGATGATGACAGCTTCGCGCCGGGTCACGCTCGCCGCCTCGCGCCCAAACTCGTATCCTCGCTCGTTTTCTCGGACATCGTGAAGGCCATGACCGACTTCCACCGCATCAAGCGCCTGCCCCCCTACGTGTTCGAGCAGGTGAACCGGATCAAGGCCCAGGCCCGCGCCAATGGCGCCGACATCATCGACCTCGGCATGGGCAACCCGGACCTCGACGCCCCGAAGCACGTCATCGCCAAGCTGGTGGAAACCGCCGGCCGTCCGCGCACCGACCGCTACTCCGCCTCCAAGGGCATCGCCGGCCTGCGCCGCGCCCAGGCGAACTACTACAAGCGCCGCTTCGGCGTGAGCCTGAACCCCGACACCCAGGTGGTGGCCACGCTGGGCTCGAAGGAGGGCTTCGCCAACATGGCGCAGGCGATCACGGCGCCGGGCGACGTGGTGCTGGTGCCGAACCCGAGCTACCCGATCCACGCCTTCGGCTTCCTCATGGCCGGCGGCGTCATCCGCTCGGTGCCGGCCGAGCCGACGCCCGCCTTCTTCCCCGCGGTCGAGAAGGCGATGCAGCACTCGATCCCGAAGCCGGTGGCGATCGTGGTCTGCTATCCCTCGAACCCCACCGCCTACGTGGCGAGCCTCGACTTCTACCGGGACCTCGTCGCCTTCGCGAAGCGGCACGAGATCATCATCCTGTCGGACCTCGCCTACGCGGAGGTCTACTTCGACGGCGATCCGCCGCCCTCCGTGCTGGAGGTTCCGGGCGCCATCGACTGCACGGTGGAGTTCTCGTCCCTGTCGAAGACCTTCTCCATGGCCGGCTGGCGCATGGGCTTCGCGGTGGGCAACGAGCGCCTGCTCGCGGCGCTGACCCGCGTGAAGTCCTACCTCGATTACGGCGCCTTCACGCCGATCCAGGTCGCCGCCACCGCGGCCCTGAACGGGCCGGAGGATTGCATCGTCGAGATGCGCGGGATCTACAAGAAGCGCCGCGACGCGCTGGTCGAGTCCTTCGGCAAGACCGGCTGGAAGATCCCGACCCCGTCGGCCTCGATGTTCGCCTGGGTGCCGATTCCCGAGAAGTACCAGGCCCTCGGCAGCCTGGAGTTCTCGAAGCTCCTCCTCGAGAAGTCGGACGTGGCGGTGGCCCCCGGCATCGGCTTCGGCGAGCACGGCGACAACTACGTCCGCATCGCCCTCGTGGAGAACGAGCAGCGCATCCGGCAGGCCGCGCGCAACGTCCGGCGCTTCTTCGAGACCTCGGACAAGACCCTGCACAACGTGGTGCCGATGCCCGAAGCGTCGCTCTCGAAGGCCGGCTGAGGCGTCATCGCCCGCATGTTGCGGCCGGGAGACAGCCGGCCGCAAAGCTTGCCGAAACGCGCCGACGTGCTTGTCACGGCGGTGTGCGCTCAGCAGGGTCGCAACGAAGCCGCGCCGCATGTCCTGTTTGCGCGCGGCGCGTTCGCCGAGGCCCGAGGATCGTATGCGTCGCCTGACCCTTGCCGTCGCCCTGGTGCTGAGCGCCTCCGCGGGAGCCTGCGCTCCGAAGCCGATCGTCGCCCGCGACCCGGTTCCGGCGCCCGAGCCGACCCTCGGCTACGAGTGCACCTCGCGACCGACCGTGCTGAACGGCTTCTACTCCAGCTGCGAGCCGTCGCTCCAAGAGCGCTCGGTGGTGCTCCGCGCCAAGGGCTGAGCGTGCCGGAACGCGTCGCAGGGCCGGGCCGATGCCCGGCCTTCGTCGTTCCGCGGCCGCACCGCGCGGCGGCTTTCCCACAGGACAGCGACGAATGTCGCGCCGGCGCGACCGAACGGACACGGACAGGGGCGCCGGATTGAGGCATGGTGCCCCCGGGCGCGTCCCTCCGGGTCTTCAGGCTGCCCGCCGGAGTTTGATCGTGGTGCTGATGATGCGGACCCTCCTCGCTGCTGGCCTGATCGGTCTCGGGTTCACCGTCGGCGCCTCCGCGCAGACCCTCTATCTCGGCGCGAACGGCCCCGTGGTGCTGCCGACCAGCCCGAGCTCCGGCCGGCCGATCCCGGACGTGCCCGAGGCGGTTCCCGTGCCGAGCGTGATGAATGGCGGCGGGTTCGGCCTGACCGGAACCGACTATTTCAGCGACGGCCTCAGCGAGGGCCCGCTCAACCAGCGGCACCGCCCGCGCGAATTCGTCCTGTCGCCGGCCCGCATCGGCCCGCCGGACTACGTTCGTCCCGCGCTCCGCTGACGCCGGTCGGCCACGCGCGCGCACAGGATGCCGGCCGCATAGGCGACGCCGTTCCAGGGCGAGAACACCCGTCCGATCAGCAACTTGCCCGCCAGCGTCAGCCGGAAGGCGTCGAGGTCCGGCGTGTGAATGAGCCGGAACAGCTCCACCGCCAGGGCGATCGCCGCCGCCACGGCCACGATGCGCCAGCGCGGCAGGGGCAGGACGAGGCCGACGAGGCCATAGACCATCGCGCCCCAGAGGACCGATCCACCCCATTTGACCACCGGCCCCGGCAGCCCGAGCCCGAGGAGGCGCAGGGCGAGACCGGCGGCGATCACCAGCGCGGTGCCGACGAGCAGGCGCAGCCGCGCGCGGTTCGGTCCTGTCATGCGGCGGTTCTCCTGACGGGAGCGCGCCCCCGGTTTTCAGCCCGCGCCGTTTACACCATCCGGCCGGCCCGGTATCACCCCGTCCCACACCCCGAACACACGAGCCCGAAACACCAGATGCGCGCCGAGATCGAACAACTCTCGGATGCCGCCAAGCAGTCGATCGGACTGCTGAGGAGGCATCTTTGACTGGGATACCGTCGAGAAACGCCTCGCGGAGCTGAACGCGGCTTCCGAGAACCCCGAACTCTGGAACGACGCCGAGGCGGCCCAGAAGGTCATGCGCGAGCGCACCCAGCTCGATGACGCCGTGACCGCGATCAGGAAGCTGAGCCAGGAGCTCCAGGACGCCCACACGCTGATCGAACTCGGCGAGATGGAGGGCGACGAGTCCACGATCCAGGAAGGCGAGGCCGGCGTCCGCGCCGTCGAGAAGGAGGCCGCGCGCCGCCAGATCGAGACCCTGCTCTCCGGCGAGGCCGACGGCTTCGACACCTATCTCGAAGTCCATTCGGGCGCCGGCGGCACCGAGAGCCAGGACTGGGCCAACATGCTCCAGCGCATGTACGGCCGCTGGGCCGAGCGCCGGAAGTACAAGGTCGAGATCGTCGAGTGGTCGGACGGCGACGAGGCCGGGATCAAGGGCGCCACGCTGCTGATCAAGGGCCACAACGCCTATGGCTGGCTCAAGACCGAGTCGGGCGTGCACCGGCTGGTCCGCATCTCGCCCTACGATTCGAGCGCGCGCCGCCACACCAGCTTCGCCAGCGTCTGGGTCTATCCGGTCATCGACGACCGGATCGAGATCGAGATCAAGGAATCCGACTGTCGGATCGACACCTACCGGTCGTCCGGCGCGGGCGGCCAGCACGTGAACACCACTGATTCGGCGGTGCGCATCACGCATATCCCGACGGGCATCGTGGTGGCGTGTCAGCAGGAGCGTTCGCAGCACAAGAACCGGGCCACCGCCTGGAATATGCTGCGCGCCCGCATGTACGAGGCCGAATTGAAGAAGCGGGAGGAGAAGGCGAGTGCCGAGGCCGCCGCGAAGACCGACATCGGCTGGGGCCACCAGATCCGCAGCTACGTGCTGCAGCCCTACCAGCTCGTGAAGGACCTGCGCACAGGCACCCAGTCCACCGACCCCGACGCGGTGCTGGACGGCTCCCTCGATCCGTTCATGGAAGCCTCGCTGGCCCAGCGCGTCTATGGCGGGGCCGACGTGGTCGAGGACATCGCGTAGGGCGCCCGACCCCACGTCGCCAGCGTCACTTGCCCATCGTCACTTGCCTAGCGTCACTTTCCCCATCGTCAGGCGGCGTCTCCCGGTTCCGGGAGGCGCCACAGCGATTTGAGCGTGCGGGGGATCCCGTTTCGGGAGACAGTCCCGTCGGCGGTCCCGGCCTCTCGACGCGGGGGCGGTGGAGAGCCGGTCAGAGTGCGTCGGCGGCCCTGAGG
The DNA here is from genome assembly GCF_002917135.1 of Methylobacterium sp. V23. NCBI lineage: Bacteria > Pseudomonadati > Pseudomonadota > Alphaproteobacteria > Hyphomicrobiales > Methylobacteriaceae > Methylobacterium > Methylobacterium sp. V23. The sequence continues at coordinate 28,949 of NZ_PDHT01000009.1, read as the reverse complement.
AAGCGCACCGGGTCCACCGGCTCGCCGTCGATGCGGGTCTCGTAATGCAGGTGGCTGCCGGTCGAGCGGCCGGTGGAGCCGACGCGTCCGACCACCGTTCCCGGCTCGACCCACTGGCCCGGCGTGACGTCGAAGGCCGAGAGGTGGGCGTAGCGAGTGACGAGGCCGTGGCCGTGATCGACCTCGACCATGTTGCCGTAGCCGCCATTGTAATCCGCCACCGTCACGCGGCCCGCCGCCGTGGCGCGGGCCGGCTCGCCGGTCTCCGCCCGCATGTCCATGCCGGTATGCATCGCGTAGCCGCGGGTGAAGGGATCGAGGCGGGCGCCGAAATTGCTGGAGAGGCTGATCTCCCCGGATAGCGGACGGCGCACGGGGAGGGCGGCCGTGATCCGGCGCAGGCGCGCCTCCTCGGCCAGGGAGCGCTGCACCTCCGACAGGGACAGGGCGAAGGCGTCGCCGCTCAGGGGCACCAGGGGACCGCCGATGCCGGCCGGGCGCTCGTGCTCGAAGCGGGCCGGGTCGAGACCGAGGCGGGCGACGAGGCCGCGCAGGCGCTGCGCGCCCTTGCCGGCCCGCAACCCGAGGGTGGCGAGCACGCGGGACTGCGCTTCCGCGAGGCCGTCCAGACGCTGTTCCAGGGCCGCGACCTGACCCTCGACGACGCGGGCGGATTGGCGCCCGGGACTGGGCTCGGCGTCGGTCCGGAGCCGAAGCGCATCGGGCGTGGGGAAGGGCTTGGCTCCCGGTAGGGGACCCGACAGGGGACCCGACGGGACCTTGGGCGCCGGCTCGGGCGCCTCGATCACCGGCGTCGGAAGTGCCACCGGGGCAGTATCGCCCGCGAGGCTGGCGATGGTGGCCTGGCGGGCCTCCATGGCGGCCTGCCGGCGCGCGAGCTCGGCCATGCGCTGGGCCAGCCCGTCACGCGACGCCGTCTGCTCCATCGTCACCCGGTCGAGCTGCAGGCGCAGGGTGCCGATCCGCTCCTCGTAGCCGTACTGGATGGCGCTCTGCTGTGAGACGAAGCGCGCCAGCACCTCGTCGTGGAAGACGAGGTAGTACGTCGCTCCGCCAGCCCAGGCGACGGCGACGGCCAGCGCCCCTGCGAGGAGGCGTGACCGCAGCGTTGAAGCCGGGGTGGCGGAGACGAGGCGGTTCGTCGTCGAGGAGGGTTTCCGGGAAGACGATGACATGGGACGCGTGACCTGATCCACCCCGTCACCCTGCCCGAATCAGGGTTAACGAACCGCCAAGGCGCCGCCCCGGCGATTCACCCTTTCGACTTTCGTCCTCAGGCCAGGTCGCGCGCGGCGGCCAGCACCTCGCCGGCGTGGCCGGGCACCTTCACCTTCGGCCAGATCCGGGCGATGCGGCCATCGCGGTCCAGCAGCATCGTCGTGCGCTCAACGCCCATGTATTTCCGGCCGTACATGCTCTTCTCGACCCAGACGCCGTAGGCCTCGAGCATCGCCTTGCCCTCGTCGGAGGCCAGCGGGAAGGTGAGGGCGTACTTGGCGCGGAACTTGTCGTGGCTCTTGGCCGAGTCCGGGGAGATCCCGATCACGATGGTGTCAGCCGCGGCGAAGTCGGGGCCGAGGGCGTTGAAGCCCTGCGCCTCCAGGGTACAACCGCTCGTGTCATCCTTGGGGTAGAAGTACAGGACCGCCTTGCGGCCCTTAAGCGCTTCGAGGCTGATCGTCTCGTCGCCGGCGCCCGGCAGGGTGAAATCGGGCGCCTGATCTCCGGTATCGAGGGGCATCATGCCTTCCTTTCGGCCGATTGATGGTGTGCCTCTGGCGTTGCACCGCGACGGCAGCCCGACGCCCCGGCGCACCGGGACCGACGAACGCCAAAGACCCGCGAAAGCTGAAACCCGTAGGACTGCCGCTCGATAGCCCGAGGGGACTTTCCGATCCAGCGGCACAAGGATTGATGGACCAGGAAACGGCCAAAGGTTTGCGGCCCGCGCGGCCCGCCGCACGGCGGCGGCCGTTGCTTTGGATTGCGGCCGTCCTGGTGGTGGGCCTGATGGTCGCCATCGGCGGGGTCATCGGCCGCCTGTCGATGGGGCCGCTGCGCATCGACGGGATGTCGGAGCGGGTGGCCTCGGCCATCGCCGGCAGCATCGGTCCCGGCTGGCGCGTCGCCCTCAGCGACAGCGCCCTGGAGCTCGATTCGGAGCAGTCCCTGGCCCTGCGCGTTTCCGGCCTCGACATCCACAATCCCGAGGGCGCCCTCGTGGTCCGGGCGCCCCTGGCCGTGGTCAGCCTCGACACCTGGAGCCTCCTGCGCCTCGCGGTGCAGCCCCGGGCCATCGAGTTCCGCGACCTGCAGATGACGGCCCTGGTCCACCGCAACGGCAGCATCGCCTTCGCGGCCTCGGACAGCAGCCAGGGCAATGCGGTGGTGCCCCACACCCTGCCCAGCGTCGACGCCGCGATCGGCCACGTCTCGCCGATCTCCGCCGGTGTCGCCTCGATCTTCGGCGTGGTGCTCGATTCCGCCGGCGTCATCGGTGCCCTCGACCGGGCGCGGATCACCAACGGACGCCTGACCCTGATCGACGACGATGCCCGCCAGCGCGCCGTCTTCGAGCACGTGAACGGCCTGTTCCGCCGCGATGCCGTGCGCGATGCCCGGGTCTTCGAGCTGCGCATCGACGGCCCGCACGGGGAGTGGCGCTTCGGCGGCGACCTGCACGAGGCCGGCGGCACCAAGCGGACCGGCATCATCACCCTCGACGACCTGCCGATCACCGACCTGCTCCTGCTGTCCGGCCAGTCGAAGCTGCCGGTGGACACCGACCTCAAGCTCTCGGCCAAGGCCGACGTGGCGATCGATGCCGGGCGCATCGAGACGATGACGGCGGAGATCCGTACCGGCGGCGGCAACGTCCTGATCGAGGAGAAGGACTTCAACCCCGTCACCATCGACAGCCTGTCGGCCGCGGTGAGCTGGGACGAGGCGGGCCGGGCGATGAAGCTCGACGCCCTCGACTATCGCGGGGCCGGCAACGCGGTGCACCTCACCGGCGCCTGGACCGCGGCCCCGTCGGGCGCTGAATCCGCCTGGACCCTGGAACTGGCGGGCAAGGACGCGGTGCTGCGCGGGGCCAATGCGGCCGACAAGCCCGTCAGCCTCGACACCGTCTCGGCCCATCTCACCGGCAAGGCCGGCGGCGTCGTGATCGACGATTTCTCGGTCCGGGCCGGTGTCGCCAACGGCCGGATCACCGGAACCATCGGGACCTCCGCGGACGATGACGGGCTGACCCTGCACATCGCCGCCGCCGACACCGATGGGCGCATGGCGCTCCGCCTCTGGCCCGAGCACGTGGCGCCGCCCGCGCGCAACTACCTCGTGGACAACCTGCGCGGCGGCAAGGTCAACACGGTCGACCTCACCGTGGACATGAGCGGCTCGGAACTCGCCGCCGCCACCCGCGGCGAGCCGATGCCCGACAACGCGGTCCATATCGATTTCGCGGTCTCCGACGCCACGCTCATCGTGGTGCCCGACGCGCCGCCCCTGACGCGGGGGCGGGTGACCGGCACGATCACCGGACAGACGACCAAGATCCGCAACGTCACCGCCGATGTGCGTATGGCGGACAACCGGACCCTGTCGATCTCGGATGGATCCTTCGTCATCCCGAAGATCACCCCCGACACGGTGACGGCGCAGATCGGGCTGCGCCTCAGCGGCGGCGCGGACGCCCTGGTCTCGCTGCTGCAGACCAACATGTTCAAGACGCTCACGGGCCTCGATCTCGATCCCGGGACGGTGAAGGGTGCCGCGGACCTGCGCATCGACTTCCCCCTCAACCTGAAGCACATCCCCGACCTGCCGGACCTGCCGGTGAGCATCACCGGGACCCTGTCGGACATCGCGGTCGACAAGGTGTTCGGGAAGGAGCGGCTCGAGAGCGGACGCTTCACGGTCCTGTGCGACCGGGGTGCCTTCTCCCTCAAGGGCGACGGCCGCGTCATGGGCACGCCCATCACCGTGGACCTTCGCCAGCCGAAGGCCGGCGCCCCCGGCGAGGTGAATATCGGCCTGGCCATCGACGACGCCCTGCGGGCCCGCAAGGGCCTGCCGGTGGCGCCCCAGATCACCGGCACCATCCCGGTCCGCCTGACCCTGCCGATCGGCCGGACCGGGTCGGGCAAACCCCCGATCCGCGTGGAGGCCGATCTGACCCGGATGGGCACCGACGGGCTCCTGCCCGGCGTGACCAAGGCCGTCGGCAAGGCCGGGCGCGCGAGCTTCACCGTGAGCGAGGGCGCGAACGGCAACCAGGACCTGCGCGACCTCGTGGTGGATGCGTCGCCGCTGATGGCGCGCGGCAGCGCCAGCCTCAACGGCGACGGGGGACTGGAGCGCGCCGATCTGACGGCGCTGAAGCTCTCGCCCGGCGACGACATGCGGCTTCAGGTCGACCGCAGCGGCGGCAACGCCTATCGGGTCACCGTCCGGGGCGCCGTGGCCGATGCGCGCCCGTTCCTACGCAGTCTCGGCGGGCCGGACGTCAAGGGAACCCGGGACGCCAGCCCGAAGGACGTCGAGGCCGATCTCAGCCTGGGCATCGTCAGCGGCTTCAACGGCGAATCCCTCACCAATGCCAGCGCGAAGCTCTCCTTGCGCGGCCGCGACCTGCGCAGCGGCCGGGTCCAGGGCAAGTTCAGCAGCGCGCCCTTCACGGCGCAGGTGACCCACACCGATCGCGGCGGATCGAGCGTCACCATCGAGACGCTCGATGCCGGCTCGACCCTGCGCTTCGCCGACATCTACAAGCGGATGTACGGCGGCAAGCTGATCATGACGAGCGCCCTGAACGACGGGCCGCAGCCGGGCTCCGTCCAGATCCGCAACTTCATCCTGCGCAACGAGCCGGCCCTGTCGAGCATCATGGCGCAGGGGCCCGCCACCAGCGAGGTCACGGATGCGCGCGGCCGGAAATACGTGGTCCAGAATTCCGGCAACGACGTGGAATTCGACCGCCTGCGAGCGATCTTCACCCGCACGGGGAGCCGGATCGACATCAGCGACGCGGCGATCTCGAACCCCGCCATGGGCTTCACCATGACGGGCTACCTCGACACCGCCAAGGAGCGCACCGACATCAACGGCACCTTCGTGCCCCTCTACGGCCTGAACAACGTCGTCTCGCAGCTGCCGATCCTCGGCCAGCTCCTCGGCGGGGGCCGCAACGAGGGCCTGTTCGCCCTGAACTTCCGCGTCTCCGGCCGCCTCGCCAAGCCGGACGTCAGCGTGAACCCGCTCTCGGCCCTCGCCCCCGGCATCCTGCGCAAGCTGTTCAGCGCCGGCGGCGGCAATGACGGCCTCGCCGCCGGCACCCCGATGAACGAGACCGAGCGCTGAGGGACCGGTCCGCCGGCGGGTCGGTCCGAACCCGATCGGCCCGACCGCAGGCAGTCGCGATCAGCCGGCGCCGCCGATGCCGTCGAGGTCCGCCATCGCGTCCTCCGGCAGCCTCAGGGCTGCAGCGGCCATGTTCTCGCGCAGGTGCTCCGGTGACGACGTGCCGGGGATGAGCAGGATGTTGGGGGCCCGGGCCAGGAGCCAGGCGAGCGCGACCTGCATCGGCGTCGCGCCGAGCCGGGCGGCGACGGCCGACAGCGTGGTCGATTGCAGCGGGCTGAAGCCGCCGAGCGGGAAGAACGGCACGTAGGCGATGCCGGCGGCGGCGAGGTCGTCGACCAGCGCGTCGTCCGCCCGATGCGCGAGGTTGTAGGCGTTCTGCACGCAGACGATGGGTGTGATCGCGCGGCCCTCGGCCACCTGCCGCGGCGTCACGTTGCTGAGCCCGATCCGGCGCACGAGTCCCTGGCGCTGGAGGTCGGCGAGGACCCCCAGGGGCTCCGCGATGGAGCCCTCGGCGGGACCGTGCGCGTCGAACATGATCCGCAGGTTGACCACGTCGAGCGCCGCGACCCCGAGGTTCCGCAGGTTGTCGTGCACGGCGGCGGTCAGATCCGCGGCTGAGGTGGCGGGGATCCAGGAGGCGTCGGGGCCGCGCCGTGCCCCGATCTTGGTGACGAGGACGAGATCGTCCGGATAGGGGTGCAGCGCCTCGCGGATGATCTGGTTCGTGACGTGGGGCCCGTAGAAGTCGCTGGTGTCGATGTGATCGACGCCGGAGGCCACCGCTTCCCGCAGCACCGCGACGGCGCGCGGCCGGTCCTTCGGCGGGCCGAACACCTGCGGTCCGGCCAGCTGCATGGCGCCGTAGCCCATCCGCTTCACCGTCCGGTCGCCGAGCTGGTAGGTCCCGGCCATGTGGAGATCCTTCGCCATGTCGAGATCGTTCGTCGTGTCGAGATCATTCGGGGTGGCAAGGTCGGTCATGGAAAACTCCTCTGCGATGAGCTCCACCTAGACCCTGCCACCCCGCGCGATAATCCGGCATAATGTGCACGGCCCGTGCGGAAATGCGAACAATGAGCCGAGATCTCGGAGAACTGGCGGCCTTCGTCGCCGTGGCGGAGGCGGGCGGCTTTCGCGACGGCGCCCGGACCAGCGGGCTCAGCGCCTCGGGGCTGAGCGAGGCGGTGCGACGGCTGGAGACCCGCCTCGGGGTCCGGCTCCTCAACCGCACCACCCGCAGCGTCGTCCCGACCGAGGCGGGCTTGCGTCTGCTCGAGCGCCTGAAACCCGCCCTCGGCGAAGTCGCGGCGGCGGTCGACGTGGTCAACGGATTTCGCGACCGGCCGGCCGGAACGCTGAAGCTCAACGTGCCGGTGAGTGCGGCCCGGCTGGTGCTGCCCCGGATCGTCCCGCCCTTCCTAGCGGCCTATCCCGATATCCGCCTGGAGGTGATCGCCGATGACAGCTTCGTCGACGTGCTCGCCGCGGGCTGCGACGCCGGGATTCGCTACGACGAGCGCCTGGAGCAGGACATGGTGGCGGTCCCGATCGGCCCGCGGGAGCAGCGCTTCGCCACCGTCGCGGCCCCGGCCTATCTCGACCGGCGCGGCCGCCCGGAACACCCGCGCGACCTTCTCGACCATGCCTGCATCGGCGGCCGCTTCGCCAGCGGCGCCATGCCGCCCTGGGAGTTCGAGCGCGACGGCGCGATCGTGCGGGTCGAGCCGACGGGGCCGCTGATCGTGCGCGTCGGGGCGGCCACCGAGCTCGCCGTCGACGCGGCGATCGCCGGCGTCGGCATCCTCAACCTGTTCGAGGATTGGCTTCGGCCGCACCTGGACAGCGGCGCCCTGGAACCCGTTCTGGAACCCTGGTGGCAGCGATTCCCGGGGCCGTTCCTGTACTATCCCGGGCGCCGCTACCTACCGGCGCCGCTGCGCGCCTTCGTGGACTTCATCGGCCGCCAGCGCCGCGGGGCCTGAGGCCGGCGCGGCGCTGGCGTCCGCGTCAACCGACGCGGACGAGCACGTGCTTCTTGCGGCCGAACGAGAGCTTGATCACGCCGTCCGCCGTGAGGTCGACCGTCCGCAGGACCGCGCGCTCGTCCGTCACCGGGACGTCGTTGACGCGCAGGCCCCCACTCTTGATCTGGCGCCGACCCTCGCTGGTGGAGGGCAGGAGCTTGGCGTAGTCCGGGCCGAAGGCCGAGAGGACGCCGAGGCCCGCATCCAGGAGCTCGGGCGACACGGTGATGCTCGGCAGGTCCTGCGCCACCGTACCCTCGACGAAGGTCTTGCGGGCCGTCTCGGCGGCGGCCTCCGCCGCCTCGCGACCGTGCATCAATGCGGTCGCCTCCGTCGCCAGCACCTTCTTGGCCTCGTTGATGCCGGCGCCCGGCAGGGATTCGAGACGCGCGATCTCGTCCATCGGCAGCAGGGTGAACAGCTTGAGGAAGCGGCCGACATCGGCGTCCTCGGTGTTGCGCCAGAACTGCCAGTAATCGTACGGGCTCAGCATCCCGGCATCGAGCCAGACCGCGCCGGCGGCGGTCTTGCCCATCTTGGCGCCCGAGGCGGTGGTGAGGAGCGGACAGGTCAGGCCGTAGAGCTGCGGCGTGCCCATGCGGCGGCCGAGGTCGATGCCGTTGACGATGTTGCCCCACTGGTCCGAGCCGCCCATCTGCAGCACGCAGCCGTAGCGGCGGTTGAGCTCGACGAAGTCGTAGGACTGCAGGATCATGTAGTTGAATTCCAGGAACGAGAGTTCCTGGTCGCGCTCCAGCCGCATGCGCACGCTGTCCATCGACATCATGCGGTTGACCGAGAAGTGGCGCCCGATGTCGCGCAGCATCTCGATGTAGTTCAGCTTCGTCAGCCACTCGGCATTGTCGACCATCGTCGCGCCGTTGCCGCCGGCCTCGAAGCTGAGAAACCGCGAGAAGGTCTTCTGGATGCCGGCCTTGTTCTCCTCGATCTGCTCCAGGGTGAGGATCTTTCGCGATTCGTCGCGGCCTGAGGGGTCGCCCACCCGCGTCGTGCCGCCGCCCATCAGGGTGATCGGCGTGCCGCCGGTGGCCTGGAGCCAGTGCAGCATCATGATCGACAGGAGGTGGCCGACATGCAGGGAGGCGGCGGTGCAGTCGTACCCGACATAGGCCGTCAGCCGGCCCTCGCGCGCGGCCGCGTCGATGCCGGCGAGGTCCGAGCCCTGGTGGATGTAGCCGCGCTCGGTCAGCACCTTGAGGAAGTCGGATTGCGGCACGAAGGCGTCGACGGGCTTGGCGGGGGCAGCCTGGGTGGCGTCGGGGGACATGCGAGGTTCCGGTCTGGTGGATCGCGGCGCGGGACAGGGCCGAAGGCCGCGTGATAGCACCGCACGGGTTGTTGGGGCGGCTCTTAGCAGGGCTGCGGACGGAAGGCACGGGCATCGAGGCCCGGGGAGGGCACCATGACGATGATGCGCGCGATCGGACTGATGAGCGGCACGTCCCTCGACGGCGTCGACGTCGCCCTGATCGAGACCGATGGCGAGACCGTTCGGGTGGTCGAGAGCCACAACGGCTACCTCGAACCCCTCGGGCCGACCGGCTATCGCGGCTACAGCGAGGAGGACCGGGCCCTGCTGCGCCAGGCGCTGATCGATTCGGAAGGGGTCACCGCTCGCGAGGACCGGCCGGGCTGCCTCGCCGAGGCCGAGGCCTTCGTCACCGCCGCCCATGCCGAGGCGGTGGAGAGCTTCCTCGCCGACAACCAGCTCACGCCGTCCGACATCGACGTGATCGGCTTCCACGGCCAGACCGTGGTGCACCGGCCGGACCAGCGCATGAGCGTGCAGATCGGCGACGGCGCCGCCCTCAGCCGCCGCCTCGGCATCGCCGTGGTCTCGGACCTGCGCCACGCGGACGTGGTGGCGGGCGGGCAGGGCGCCCCCCTGGTGCCGGTGTTCCACCAGGCCCTCGCCCGCGCCTCCGGCTTCGAGGGCGCGCTCGGCATCCTCAACATCGGCGGCGTCGCCAACGCCACGATCCTGTCGTCGAACGGCGACGTCATCGCCTTCGACACGGGCCCCGGGAACGCGCTGATCGACGATTGGATGCGCGAGCGCACGGGCCGGCCCCTCGACGACGGCGGCCGCACCGCCGCCCGCGGGCGCCCCGACGAGCCGCTGCTGGCCTGGCTGCTGATCCACCCGTTCTTCGCCCGGCGGCCGCCGAAATCCCTCGACCGCAACTGGTTCTCGCACAAGCTCACGGGCCAGCTCTCCACCGAGGACGGCGCCGCGACCCTGACGGCCTTCACCGCCCGCGCCGTCGCCCGCGCCCTCGACCACGCCCCCGAGATTCCGGCGCGCTGGATCGTCGCCGGCGGCGGCGCGCGCAACGGTGAGCTCGTCCGCCTGCTGAACTATCACCTGCGCGCCGAGATCACGACGGCCGACGCCATCGGCTGGTCCTCGGCCTACCTGGAGGCGCAGGCCTTCGCGCATCTGGCGGTCCGCTCGCTCAAGGGCCTGCCGATCACCTTCCCGTCGACCACGGGCGTGCGCGAGCCGACCACCGGCGGCGTGCTCGCGCGACCGGATGCCTGAGGTGCGGCGCGTGTCCTGGCGCACGGTCGCCCCGGGAGCCGCGCATGGCCGTGCGCTGGCCCTCGGGCCAAACCCGCGCTAGAGCGGGAGCGCCATGTCGCACAATACGTTCGGACACCTGTTTCGCGTCACCACCTTCGGCGAGAGCCACGGGGTCGCCCTCGGCTGCGTGGTCGACGGCTGCCCGCCCGGGCTGGCCCTCTCGGCGGGGGACATCCAGGCCGAGCTCGACCGGCGCAAGCCCGGCCAGTCGCGCTTCACCACGCAGCGGCGCGAGCTCGATCAGGTCCGCATCCTCTCCGGCGTCTTCGCCGACGACCGCACCGGCGGCGTCCAGCTCACCACCGGCACGCCGATCGCCCTCGAGATCGAGAACACCGACCAGCGCTCGAAGGATTATTCCGAGATCCGCGACAGCTACCGGCCGGGGCATGCCGACTACGCCTACGACGCCAAGTACGGCATCCGCGACTATCGCGGCGGCGGGCGCTCCTCGGCCCGCGAGACCGCCGCGCGGGTCGCGGCCGGCGCCGTCGCCCGCAAGATCCTGCCGGCCGGCGTCACCATTCGAGCCGCCCTGGTGCAGATGGGCCCGCACGCCATCGACCGGTCGCGCTGGGACTGGGAGGCGGTGAACGCCAACCCGTTCTTCTGCCCGGACGCCGAGACCGCGCGCTTCTACGAGGATTACCTCGACGGCATCCGCAAGGACGGCTCGTCCGTCGGCGCGGTGATCGAGGTCGTGGCCGAGGGGGTGCCCCCCGGCCTCGGCGCGCCGATCTACGGCAAGCTCGACGCGGATCTCGCCGCCGCGATGATGTCGATCAACGCCGTGAAGGGCGTCGAGATCGGCGACGGCTTCGCCTCCGCCGCCCTGCGGGGCGAGGAGAACGCCGACGAGATGCGCTCGGGCAATGCCGGCGCCCCGACCTTCCTCGCCAACCATGCCGGCGGCGTCCTCGGCGGCATCTCCACCGGGCAGCCGGTGATCTGCCGCTTCGCCGTGAAGCCGACCTCGTCGATCCTGACCCCGCGCATGAGCGTGACGCAGGACAACCGCGACGTCGACCTCGTCACCAAGGGCCGCCACGACCCCTGCGTCGGCATCCGCGCCGTCCCGGTGGCCGAGGCCATGATGGCGTGCGTCCTCGCCGATCACTATCTGCGCCATCGGGGGCAGGTCGGCGCGCGGGTCTGACCCCCGCCTGCGCCCGCCGCCGTCGATCCGCGAAACGCCAAGAGACAGCCCGTGCCCCACACCCACATCACCGAAGCCATCGAGGCCTATGCCCGCGGCGAGATCGTCGTCGTCACCGATGACGACGACCGCGAGAACGAGGGCGACCTCGTCGTCGCCGCCTCGCTCTGCACGCCGGAGAAGATGGCCTTCATCATCCGCAACACCTGCGGCATCGTCTGCGCGCCCCTGACCCGGGCCGAGGCCCGGCGCCTGCGCCTCGACCCGATGGTGGCCTCGAACGACGCCCCGCTCGGCACCGCTTTCACGGTGACGGTGGACGTCAAGCACGGACTCACCACCGGCATCTCGGCCGAGCAGCGCTGCAACACCGTGCGGGCGCTGGCCAACGGGAACATGGGCGAGGACGATTTCGTCCGTCCGGGCCACGTCTTCCCGCTGATCGCCAAGGATGGCGGCGTGCTCATGCGCTCGGGCCACACCGAGGCGGCGGTGGACCTGTGCAAGCTCGCGAACCTGCCCCCGGTGGGCGTGATCTGCGAACTCGCCAACGACGACGGCACCGTGATGAAGGGTCCGCAGATCACGGCCTTCGCCGAGCGGCACCACCTCAAGCGCGTCTCGGTGGCCGATCTCATCGCCTACCGTCAGGCTCGCGAGACCCTGGTGGAGCGGGTCGGCACCTTCCCGGTGAAGACCGAGTTCGGCGAGATGACGGGCTACGCCTACACCACGCCCTTCGAGACCGTGCAGCAATTCGCCTTCGTCCACGGCCGCATCGGCGACGGCAAGGACGTGCTGGTGCGCCTGCACCGGTCGAACGTGGTGGCCGACGTCATCGAGGGCGGGCGCCAGATCGAAACGGTGATGCGCCGCTTCGCCGAGGAGGGCCGCGGCATTCTCGTCTACCTGCGCGACGGCACGGCCGGCGTGCCCCTGAAGCCCTTCGCCGAGGAGGGCTCGGAGGCCCAGCGCGTGGCACAGTGGCGCGAGGTCGGGCTCGGCGCCCAGATCCTGCGCGATCTCGGCGTGTCGTCGATCCGCAACCTCGCGACCTCGTCGCGGGCCTATGTCGGCCTATCGGGCTTCGGGATCGAGTTCCTGGGCGACGAGCGCCTCGAGAGCTGAGGCGGGGCGCGGGAGCCTCCGTTTGCCCCCGACCCCCTGCAGGGTCCGGTCAGCGGAGGTCTTGGTCGTCCGAGCCTCAGGCCTTGGGGCCGCTCGACCAGGACAGCCGGCGCGGGTGGGATCCCGACGGCGAACTCGGGTAGGACGGGGCCCCTGCCTGATCGTGCTCGGTGTCGCGGCGCGTCAGGATCTCGCGAACCGCGAGGAGGGTGAAGCGATACCAGATGTAGGCCCCTCGCAGGAGCCGTCGTCCCCCCGTCGCATCCACGTCCTCGATCAACCGCATTCCGCTTCCCCCTGCGCTCGGCGAGCGTCCGCGTTAGAACTACGTAGATTCGTCCGCGATGGCACCCATTTTCGTCCGTCGCTTCGGGCGACGGACGCGTGCCGCCTGCGACGGGCGCCAGGGCCGACGCCTCTCGGCGACTTGCAAGCGCCGGGCCGTGGGCCTGGGTTTCGTACAAGTCCGACCCGGGCAAGGCCGTTTCGCACAGGGCAGCCCTGCGCGCGCAACACCCGCACAGGGCGAACCCGCCCGTCGCAGACCCGCACTAGGAAGGTCCGGCGCCGCGGACGGTTCCCTGCCGCACGCGACTTCGTGACAATGGCGCGCGTGCCGCGTGCGCGGCGCCGATCGGGACGAGGATGGAGAGCTTCATGATCGATGATGCGCGCGGTCGCGTTCTCGTTGCCGGCGGCGGCATCGCCGGACTGGCGCTGGCGCGGGCCCTGCACCGGCAGGGACGCCCCGTCCTCGCCCTGGAGCGACGCGCCGCACCGGAAGACGGCGGGCTCGCCATCAACCTCCCGGGCAATGCGGTGCAGGCCCTCGGGCAGCTCGGATTGAGCGAAGCCCTCAAGCACGTCGGATCACCCGTGCGGCGGCGCGACTATCGCACCCATCGCGGCGACCTGCTGTTTGCCGTGGACGAGGCGGCGTTCTGGGGGGAGGCGGCCTGCCCGCGCTGCCTGCGCCGCAGCGATCTCCAGCGCCTCCTGGGGCAGGACCTCCCGGCGGAGACGATCCGGCGCGGCTGTACGATCCAGGCGATCGCGGCGACCGCCGCGGGCGTGACCGTCGATCTCGGCGCGGGCGGGGTGGAGCACGGCGGCCTCCTCGTCGGCGCGGATGGCGTGCACTCGACGGTCCGGCGTTCCATGTTCGGCGAACAGGCGACCCGCGCGGCGGTACTCGGACAAGCCAGCTGGCGATTCATGGCACCCAACCCGGGCATCGACGCCTGGACCCTCTGGGCCGGAGCGGGCGGCCTGTTCCTGCTCATTCCGGTCGACAACGGAGAGGTCTACGGGTGGGTCTCCATCAGCCGGGCCGGCGCGGGCGACCGGGATCTGGCGGAGATGCGCCGGGTATTCGAACGGTTTCCGCGCCTGGTGCAGGACACGCTGGAGCGGGTGCTGCCCCGTCCCGACGCGATCCATCACTCCCCGCTCGAGGAGGTGCGGATCGCGCGCTGGACTCAAGGGCGGGTTCTCCTGGCCGGGGATGCCGCCCACGCCACGGCGCCGGTCTGGGCGCAGGGCGCCGCGCTCGCCCTGGAGGATGCCCTGGTGCTGTCCGACAACCTGGCGCATGAAACCGATTGGAACGCGATCGGTCCCGCCTACGAGGCGCGGCGCCGGCCGCGCGTGGCGCATGTCCAGGCCATGACCGATCGCCTGTCGCGCACCGCGACGCTGCCGGACTGGGTCCGAAACCAGCTGCTGCCCATGATCGGTCCGCGCAGCTACCGCGCCACTTACGCGCCCCTCCGCGAGCCGGTCTCGGTGTGAGATCCGGTTTGCAAAGGATCACGCACCCGGTGCAGGGCGCCGCATCGATTGAAGTGTCTGAGGAGATGGGGAGGCCTGGTAGGGGCCTCATCGTTCAGAAGGGGACACCAACTCAGTTGAGCTGGTGCGGCCAAGAGGACTCGAACCTCCACCCCTTGCAGGACTAGCACCTCAAGCTAGCGCGTCTACCAATTCCGCCATGGCCGCATCGTCAACACACCGTTCGCGTCGGTCACCGGGCCCGGAGATCCTGTCTCACTCGGCTGCGGCGGCCGATCTCTCGGGGCGCGGCGCAGCCAATAACAGAGGGATTTCCGTCCGACAAGCGCCGCGAGGGCGGGATCAGAGAAAATCGACGCCGCTCTCGAGGACCGGGACCGCCCCCTCGCCGATGGTCACGCCGGCGAGGCGCACCACCTCGGCCTTCCGGATCAGCTCGGTGATTTCCACGGAGATGCGGTTGCCCGTGACGACGATCTGACCGCGCGCGATCGGATGGTCGTTCGCCAGAATCTCGACCATATCGGATTCGGTGGATTCGAGTTCGATCACGGCGCCCCGGCCCATGCGCAGCAGCATGTGCAGCGGCATGTGACTGCGACCGAGCACCACCGTAAGATCGACCTTCAGGTCTTCCAGAACCGCCACGCGACCCGTCCCTCGCTCCGGGGCGGCGCGCGATGCGGCGTCCGCCCTTTCGTCCACCTTCCACGCGCGATGGTGAAGTCTTGGTAAACGAAACCCTAAACGCCCCCCGGCTGGCACTCCCGTCCGGGGACTTCCGGGCCGAGGCCGGCGCGGCGGCGGTGGAATGGCGGATCAGCGGCGCGCTCGTGCCCTACGAAGAGGCCGTGACGGCCATGGAGGCGCGCGCCGAGGCCATCGCGGCGGGGCAGGCGCCGGAACTCGTCTGGTTGCTGGAGCACCCGCCGCTCTACACCGCCGGCACCTCGGCGCATGACGCCGACCTCGTCGCGCCCGAGCGCTTTCCCGTGCACCGGACGGGGCGGGGCGGGCAGTACACCTATCATGGGCCCGGCCAGCGGGTGGCCTACGTGATGCTCGATCTTAACCGGCGCCGCCGGGATCTGAGGGCCTACGTGGCCGCCCTAGAGGCCTGGATCATCGCGACCCTGGAGGCCTTCAACGTCCGCGGTGAGCGGCGGGAGGACCGGGTCGGGGTCTGGGTCCGGCGGCCGGAACGCGGGGTGGAGGTCGAGGACAAGATTGCCGCCATCGGCATCCGGGTCCGGCGTTGGGTCAGCTTCCACGGCATCAGTCTCAACGTGGAGCCGGACCTGTCGCACTTCTCCGGCATCGTGCCGTGCGGCATCGCCGGCCACGGCGTCACCAGCTTCGTCGATCTCGGCCACCTCGTCTCGATGCCCGAGGTCGACATGCAGCTGCGCGCCGCCTTCGAGGCGGTCTTCGGGCCGACTGTCCCGGTCGACTGACGCGCCCGCCCGGGCACCGCGACGTGGATCTCCGAGGAACCCATCGGTCGTGGTCGATGCGCCGCGATCGATGGGCCGGGCGCGTCCGGCCGGGATGCCGAACGCGCCTCGCCGTCACATTCGCCTCCCGGAACGACCTGGAGCGTCAGGCGCCCGCGAGCAGGCCGAGAAGGCGCTCGGCCGCAGGGCCGGACGACGCCGGGTTCTGGCCGGTGATGAGCAACCCATCGCCGACCACGTACGGCTCCCAGTCCCCCGCCTTCGAGAACGCACCGCCGTTGCGGGTGAGCTCGTCCTCGACGAGGAACGGAACGACGTCGGTCAGGCCTACGGCCGCTTCCTCGGTGTTGGTGAAGCCGGTGACGGCTTTCCCGGCAACGAGGGGCTTGCCGTCCGGGGCTTTCGCGTGGCGCAGCACGCCGGGAGCGTGACAGACCAGCGTCACGGGCTTGTCGGCGCGCAGGGTGGCCTCGATGAGCCGGACCGAGGCCGGGTCTTCGGCGAGGTCCCAGAGCGGTCCGTGCCCACCGGGGTAGAACACCGCATCGAAACCGTCATGGGTGACGCCATCGAGCCGCACCGTCTCGGACAGCTGGGCATTGGCCGCGTCGTCGGCCTCGAACCGGCGGGTCAGGTCGGTCTGGAAACCCGGTTCGTTGCTCTTGGGGTCGAGGGGCGGCCGGCCGCCCTTGGGCGAGGCCAGCACGACCTCGGCACCCGCGTCCTTGAACACGTAGTAGGGTGCGGCAAGCTCCTCCAGCCAGAAGCCGGTCTTCCGCCCGGTGTCACCGAGGGTATCGTGCGAGGTCAGGACCATCAGGATTTTCATGAATGCTCTCCGTTTACGGGGAAATCGGGGGTCGTCTGGGGATATGGGGTCGGGCGGCCGCGGAGCCGAGCGGATCGGCACGGGCTGTCGAGCGGATGCCGATCAGTGCCGTTCGGACCAGAGCGCGGCCTCGGCGCGCTCCGCGTCCACGGCGCGGAACGGCCGGGCCTCGCCCGGTCGCCCAGGGTCGTTGGCCCGTCGGTCGGCATCCGGTCCGGCCATGCGGACGGCGCCGATCACCTCCAGGGTGATGCGCTCCTCGGCCGAGGCGGCGGCGCTCCCGAACAGGGACGCGCCGAGTTCGGCGAGCAGCAAGTAAGGGGCAACGCTGTGGGTGAGTTCGGAACGCATCATGCTTCTCCCTTCAGTTCGTTTCGAGTAGACCAGTCGTCTGGAAATGGGGCCGGACGGGGCTGCGGTGCCCGTCTCGCATCGTGGGATCAGGACGGTTGCAGGTTGAGGACGCGACGGGTCGTGGCCATGGCGGCCACGAACGGTGCGTCGGCGCGCTCGATCTTGGCCATGAGGCTGGCCCCGAGCCAGACGTGATAGAGCATCTCGGCGGTATCCTGGGCGCTGCCCTCGACCCGCAGCGACCCTTCCGCCATGCCCGCCTCGATCGCACCGGTCACCCGCGCGATGATCCCGGCCGTTCCGGCCTTGAGGGCCAGGCGCATGGGCTCGGACAGATCCGAGACCTCGGCGGCCAGCTTTACGGCGAGGCACTTGCGCTGGTGATCGATACTCCCCTGCGTCGCCTGCCACTTGCGCCAGTAAGTCATCAGGCGCTCGGCATGGCTGAGACCAGGCTCCGCCAGCGTCGCGTCGATGTCGGCCAGGTACGCCGCGAAGTAATCCGCCAGCAACGCTTCGCCGAAGGCCTCCTTGGAACCGAAGTAGTGGTAGAACGACCCCTTCGGGACCCGCGCCGCCACCAGGATCTCGTTGAGTCCGACGCCGGAGAACCCCTTCGCACCCACGATCGTGTGGGCGGTATCGAGGATGCCCTGCCGAACATCGGTGTTGCTGCTCGCCTGTGCCATGACAGCGATATAGGACCGATTAGACCGGTCGTCTAGTACCCATGCGCTTTTTGTCGGCGTGGACCGACGGCTCTCAGGGCGAAACGCCTTAGATCACCGGCACGCCGCGCCCCTTGGCGTGCTCGCCCGGCTCGACGTGGATCACCACCACGGAGCCCTCGATGGCGCTCTCGATCGCAGCCTCCAGGCGGTCGCAGATCGCATGCGAATCCTGCACCGTCATGGTGCCCGGCACCACGAGGTGAAAGTCGATGAAGGTGGCCTGTCCCGCGTGGCGGGTGCGGACGTCGTGCGCCTCCAGGGCGCCGGTGCTGTGGATCGAGATCAACGCGCGGATCTGCGCGACCATCTCGCTGGGAGCCGCCTTGTCCATCAGGCCGCTCACCGAATCGCGCACCATGCCCCAGCCGGACCACAGGATGTTGAGGGCGACCAGGCCGGCGATGAGCGGGTCGAGGATCGCGTAGCCCGTGAGCGCCACCAGGGCGACGCCGGCGAGCACGCCGCCGGAGGTGACGACGTCGGCCATGACGTGGCGGGCATCCGCCACCAGGGCCGGGGAGCGCCATTCCCGGCCGCGGCGCAGCAGGATTATGGCCCAGGCGCCGTTGATCGCGGTGGCCACGAGGTTGACGACGAGGCCGGTCAAGGGCGCGTCGAGGGGCTTCGGGTCAAGGAGCCCGTGGAAGGATTCGCGCAGGATCAGGATCGCCGCCACGATGATCAGGGCGCCCTCGATCACGGCGGAGAAGTACTCGGCCTTGTGATGGCCATAGGGATGGTCGTCGTCGGCCGGGCGGGCGGCGACCCGCAGGGCGATGAGGGCGAACACCGCCGCCACCACGTTGATGATGCTCTCGAGGGCATCCGAGTACAGCGCGAGGCTGCCGGTGACCCAGTAGGCGGCGAACTTCAGGCCCATCACCAGGGCGCCGAGGCCGGCGCTCAGGAGGGCAGCTTTCTGGGTACGGTCCATGGCGACGTCCGGTCTCGCGCCGGGCGCAGCGACGACGCCCGGTCGCGCGGCCATAGCGCCCGTCCCGGCGCCAAGGCCACGGCAAAGGTTGAACCCGCCGCTGAACGATTGAGCCGGGGCTATGCCGTCTCGGGCGCTTCGGACGCGGCGGGCCTGCGCGCCTGCTCACGCGCGGCGAAGCGCGCGCCCTCGGCCCGGGCGCGCTCGGCCCGGCGCCGGAAGCTGCGGGCGCTCCAGTTCCAGCGCGCGGCATCGGCGAGGGCCTCGAGGCGCTGCGCCTCCCGCTCCCAGTACGACACCAGCTGCCCGTCCAGGGTCACGCGGCCCGGCCGCACCGGCCGGGTGATTCCGTCGCTCATGCCTCGAACTCCTGCCTCGATCCCACCGTGCGTGGACCCGCTTATCGCAACCTCAGGTACGAAAATCCAGGCGGGTCGCACGCTCGCCCGACCGCATCATCGAACCGGCCGGACTGGCCTGGGTTCCGGGCGGGCGTGCCGGACCATTGATCCGCTCGGACAAACCATGCAGGTGGCGCGGCATGCGCGTCGATCTCTTCAATTTCGAGTTGCCCGAGGCCAGCATCGCCCTTAGGCCGCCGGTGCCCCGCGATGCCGGGCGCCTCCTCGTGGTCCGGCCCGGCGAGGGCCTGGAGGACCGGCGGGTGCGTGACCTCGCGCAGCTCCTGCGCCCGGGCGACGCCCTGGTCTTCAATGACACCCGCGTGATTCCGGCGCGGCTCGCCGGCCTGCGCCATCGCCCGGGTTCCCCGGGCCTGCGCATGGAGGCGATGCTGCACCTGCGCGAGGCCCCGGACATCTGGCGCGCCTTCGCCCGGCCGGGCAAGCGCCTCGCCGCCGGCGACCGGGTCAGCTTCGGCCGCCACGGCGCCAGCGAACCCTGCGAGCTCGGCGGCCTCGACGCCACCATCGCGGCGAAGGGGGAGGGCGGCGAGATCACCCTGCGCTTCGATCTGGCCGGACCGGCGCTCGACGAGGCCATCGCCACCCTCGGGGACCTGCCGCTGCCGCCCTACATCGCCGGCAAGCGTCCCACCGACGCGCAGGACGCCACTGACTACCAGACGGTCTATGCCCGCGAGCCGGGGGCGGTGGCGGCCCCCACCGCCGGGCTGCACTTCTCGGAAGCGATGCTGACCGAGCTCGATGCCGCCGGCATCGCCCGCCACACCGTGACCCTGCACGTGGGCGCCGGCACCTTCCTGCCGGTGAAGGCCGACGACACCGCCGACCACCGCATGCATGCGGAGATCGGTCGCCTCGACCCCGACACCGCCGCGGCCCTCAACGCGGTGCGGGCCCGCGGCGGGCGCATCGTCGCCGTCGGCACCACGGCCCTGCGCCTCCTCGAGAGTGCGGCCGACGCAGACGGACGGCTTCACGCCTTCGCCGGCCAGACCGAGATCTTCATCACCCCGGGCACGCGCATTCGCGCGGTGGACGCCCTGATGACGAATTTCCACCTGCCGCGCTCGACCCTGTTCATGCTGGTTTCGGCCTTCTCGGGCCTGGAGACCATGCGGGCGGCCTACGCGCACGCCATCGCGGAGGGCTACCGCTTCTACTCCTACGGCGACTCCAGCCTGCTGTTCCCGGCGCGCGGCTGACGCAGCCGGCCCGCGCGGGGTTTGCCTCGAAAGCGCCGGAGGCTCTAAGACGGCGCCCATGTCCGAGCTCGCTTCCCCCTCCGCATCCGGCGGCCTGCCCGCCGACTTCACCTTCCGCGTCGACGCCACCGACGGGGCGGCGCGCACCGGCGCGATCACGATGCCGCGGGGCACCATCCGGACGCCGGCCTTCATGCCGGTGGGCACCGCCGCCACCGTGAAGGCGATGTATCCGGGCCAGGTCCGCGAACTCGGGGCCGACGTGGTCCTGGGCAACACCTACCACCTGATGCTGCGTCCCGGTCCCGAGCGCATGGCCCGCCTCGGCGGCCTGCACCACTTCATGAACTGGCCGCACCCGATCCTCACGGATTCCGGCGGCTTCCAGGTCATGTCGCTCTCGGCCCTGCGCAAGCTCGACGAGCAGGGCGTGACCTTCCGCTCCCACGTGGACGGCTCGACCCACCACATGAGCCCGGAGCGCTCCATTGAGATCCAGGGGCTGCTCGGCTCCGACATCCAGATGCAGCTCGACGAGTGCGTCCGCCTGCCGGCCGAGCACGCCGCGATCGAGAAGGCGATGCACCTGTCCCTGCGCTGGGCCGAGCGCTGCCGCGTGGCCTTCGGCACCCAGCCCGGAAAGGCGATGTTCGGCATCGTTCAGGGCGGCGACGTGCCGGCCCTGCGGGTGGAGAGCGCCCGCGCGCTCGTGAATCTCGACCTCAAGGGCTACGCCATCGGCGGCCTCGCGGTGGGCGAGCCGCAGGATGTGATGCTGGCGATGATCGAGACCGTGGAGCCGCACCTGCCCGCGGGCAAGCCGCGCTACCTCATGGGCGTCGGCACCCCGGACGACCTGATGCGCTCGGTGGCGCGCGGGATCGACATGTTCGACTGCGTGATGCCGACCCGCGCCGGGCGCCACGGCCTCGCCTACACCCGGCACGGCCGGATCAACCTGCGCAACGCCCGCCACGCCGAGGACACCCGCCCCCTCGACGCGGCCTCGGCCTGCCCGGCGGCCCGCGACTACTCCCGGGCCTACCTGCACCACCTGGTGCGCAGCGACGAGATCCTGGGGATGATGCTGCTGACCTGGAACAATCTGTCCTACTACCAGGACCTGATGGCGGGCCTGCGCGCCGCCATCGCGCAAGGCCGCCTCGCCGACTTCAGCGACGAGACCCGCGCGGCCTGGGCCCGGGCCGAGGCCGAGCGCGCTGCGGCCTGACGCACCATCCCCGGGGGACGGCCGCGAAGCCGGTTGACCCCATACCGCCGAGCCCCTATTGCGAGCCACGCTGTTCGACACGGCGCGGCGCCGAGCGCCGCAACGCCCCGTCGCACACGAGCGCGTAGCTCAGTTGGTAGAGCAACGGACTTTTAATCTGTAGGTCCTGGGTTCGAGTCCCAGCGCGCTCACCACCATTTTAGCCCGCTTTGTCAGTGACTTAGCGGGCTTCTTAATGGGTCGTCCCCAGCTAATTCGTGTTGCTTTGGGCTGCAACACGCCCCGTGGTTTTACAATGAGTTACGGCCCAACGTAGGTAGCTCCACGCAATAAGAATGGAACACGCGAGGCGAGTTCATGACCGACAGGGCTAACCCAGTCAAAGATCTAGAGGACTTTCGGAAGGTACTCGTCAACGAGCGACGGGTAAGAGTTGCGACGGCACTAGATCTGCGTGATGCGAACGGTGGCGAGGGTGGCTTGTGGGGCTCTGATGTGAAGAGCTTACAGGAACAAATCGGAGCCATTGATCGTGCGATCGAAGACGAAACGAAGCTCATCCCTCCGCGCTATATGAGCAGCGGGTTGGCTGGTAGCTGAAACGAGAACAGGCGCGCCCCGAAGAGCGCGCCTTATCCCGAAAGCCTCCGACCGTCTCGGACCCACCGTCAGGCTCGAAAGGATCGCCGATGAAAACCGTGTTTCTGCTTATGGCGCAGTACGACGGTGCGGTAGTGATCCCGATTGACCGTGTTGCTAAAGACTACTTCTCCCATCTGACTGGAGACACGCTGATGCGAAAGATCTCGGCGGGAGACATCGCGTTGCCGCTAGTGCGAATTGAGCCCAGCCACAAATGCGCAAAGGGCGTCGCCTTAATATATTTTGCGGCCGACCTTAACGAACGCATCGAGGCAGCTCATAAGGAATGCCGGCAGTTGTGCAGCTAAGTGCTCAGCCGACGTTGTAGCGCCGCGCCACGCTTTCTGCGATTCGGCCGAGATCAATCACAACGTAAGATCCCGCTTTGGCCGCACGGTCCAGCCGCGGCTCCATGACCCAATCGTGCTCATCCGGGATCGGGATCAGCGTTCCTTGCCGAGCGCGTCCAGCGCCGGGGCGAGACCGCGGAACGACAGGGGGATCGCCACCTCTTGGCCCCCCGCACTCCTGAACAGAAGGCGGCCCGGCGCCTCCGCCTCGCGCCAGCGCTTCAGGTCCTCCTTCACCGGCCCGTCCGCCACGCAGCCGCCGGGTAGGCAGCGCCGCCATGCGAGGTCGAGCAACGGAGCCTTGGCGTCCTTCTCCTCGAGGCCGATCCGGACGGTCGAGGGGAAGCTCACGGCCACCGGCAGCAGGGCGGTGACCCGCAACCCGGCTTCGCCGGGCACCGGTCCGATCGCGACCTGGGCGATCGGTGCGGGCTGTCCCTGCACCTGCATCGCTTGCGAAACCTCGCACAGGCGCGCCGCCTTCTCGGCTGTGCCGACCCGCTGGCAGCGCAGGACCCAGTCGCCGTAGCTGGCGGTGGTGACACCGGGCTCGGACGAGAGCGTCGGCTGGGCGGCCGGCGCCGTGGGCGACGGGGACGAAGCCTTGGCGCCGGGTGCCTGCGCCAGGGCGGAGTCGAGGGGGAGCGGGCCACCGATCAGGACGGCGCCCGAGGCGAGGGCGGCCAGGAGGCAGGCGCGAAAAGGGGACGGAAGGAGGGCGGTCTTCCGGTGGGCGAACGAGGTCATGCGGCGTTGTCCTGGGCCTGGGCTGCGGTCTCTCCGCGCGGGGCGAAGGCGCGGGTGAAGTCGGCCAGCGTCCGCAGGCTGAGGCGATGGGCGTCAATGGCCGCGAGCCAGCCCTCGCGGCGCAACCGCCCGAGATCCTGATCCGTCAGGGCGGCGAGCGCGGCCGCGTCGATGCCGAGCACCCCGTGCATCGCGTGGCTGGCACCGGTCGCGGCATCCCGGCCCTGCACCGTCAGCGCCCGCAGCAGGCCGAGATCCTGAAGCGTGCGGCTGAAGGCCATGGTGCGGCGGGCGGCGTCCGCATCATCAGCCGTCGGCCGCACCCGCTCTTCCGGCAGCGGCGTCTCTCGGCCGTCTTCGCGGAACAGCGGGGCGGCCTCGGCCGGCGCCGCACCGGCAGAATCGCGGCGGATCGGGTCGCCGGGGTCGTCGAGGCAGACCAGCGGCGGGGCGTCGCCGGTCCCGCCGAGGATGAAGGGGAAGCGGCGCAGATAGGCTGGCCGGTCGCGGCCGGCCCAGGCGCCGTCCGCGTCGATCGGAGCGCAGTGCGCGGGCACGAGGCCGGTGAGGAAGACAGGGGTCGGGCCGAGGCCGTCCGGAAGGAACAGGATCGGCCGGTGGCGGCAGGCGGGGCCGAACGCGTCGATCACCGCCGGGACGCGATGGCTGTCGCGGGCGAAGCCGAAGCGCTGCGGGTTGGCGAGGTGAAAGGTGCGGTGGGTCGCGCGGTCGAGGGGCACGACCGCGCGGTAGAGCAGGGGCAAGCCTGTCATCGGTCGCGTGACGGTCCGGTTCGGGGTCAGCGGGTGCGCGCCGGCAGGCTCGCCTGCGGCGTCGGGGCGGGGACGGGGGCCGGGAGGGCCATCGGTGCCCGCGGGAGGGGCGTGAGGAAGCAGCCGCCCTGCTGGCCTGCACAGGCGAGGATGGCGTCGAAGCGCGGGTCGGAGACCCGGAGGGCGCCGTCCGGTCCGGCCCCGAGGAGAAGTGGCGGATCGGGATCGACCGGACGGGCGTCGCGGCGGGCGGCGCGCTCGGCGGTGCTGGCGAGGCCCGCGGGGTCGCTGTCGACCGGTCGCGGCTGGGGCTGGGGCTGGGGCTGCGCCGGGAGGACGGCGAGCGTCGCGCCGACGAAGCCGAGACCGTAGTTGGCCGAGGCCGCCAGGCTGCCTCGGGTGATCGGATAGAAGCCGGGTTCGCTCTGCGCCCCGGCCGTGGTGGCGAGCGCGCCGGTTAGGCGGTCGCCCGCGACGAGCCCGCGGCCGCCGACCGTGTAGGTCAGGCTCGGGTTGACCGTGCCGGCGCGGCGCGTCTGCGGGTCGGCGAACACGGTGATCGGCCGCGGGGTCACGGTGAGGTCGGCCCCGCGCCAGGTCAGGGCATAATCGGCGGAGGCCGCCAGCGTGCCCTGTCCGATCGCGTACCGGCCGACATCGCTGCCGGCCGCGGCGGCGGTCGCGAGGTCTCCGGTCAAGCGGTCGCCGTTGGCGAGGCCGCGGCCGCCGACCGTGTAGGTCAGCACCGGGGTGGCATCCCCGTAGACGCGGGCGACCGCGTCTGCGGCGACGGTGAGGGGACGCCGCTCGATGGTGTAGGTGCCGGGTTCGACGCCCTCGACCCGGTAGTTGCCGTTGCTGAGCCGGCCCGCCACCGCGATGGTGTAACGGCCGGCCGCGCTCGCCGCGTCGAGATCGAAGCCGGTCGCGAGGCCGGTGAGCACGCCGGCATCCTGCCCGCCGACGAGACCGGTGGCCGCGAGACCGGGATTGGCCGGAGCATCGTCGTAGGTCGAGCGCCCGTCGTTGATGCGCACCGTCACGGTCGCCGGGGTGATGGCGAGCGTTCCGGTGGCGGGCAGGCGGTAGTTCGCGGCCGAGCCGTTGCCGGCGGCGACCGACAGGCTCAGGCCGGTCAGGCTCGCATCGGCATAGAGGCCGGCATCGGCGGAAGCCGTGACGCCTGAGCCGGCCATCAGCGTAAGGGTTTCGCCGTTGGCGCCGCCGCTGACGGCGAGCTGACCGAAGCGGAAGCCGGTCGTGGCGTCGTAGGTCCTGGCCCCCGTGACGGCGAGCCCGGCGGGATCGACGGTGAGCGCATCGGCATTGCCGGGGGCCTGGACGAAGACGTAGTTGCCAGCCGCGAGGCCGGCGCCGGTGACGGCGTAGACCCCGACGTTGCTGCCGGTGCCGGCCGCGGTCGCGAAGAAGGCGCGGCCGGTGGTGGCGCCGGGCAGCGTGTCGGGGCCGAGAAGGCCGGTGACCGTGCCCGACAGCGCCGGGTTGGCCGCGCCGTAGCGGCGGCGCGCGGCGTCGGCGGTGTAGGTCAGGATGGCCGGCGTGACCGTCACGGCGCCGCCCGCCCCGGTGAGGGTGTAGTTGGGGTTCGACAGCGCGAGCCCGGAGACGTCGCTCAGGGCCTGGAGCCCGACGTCCCGGCCCGCGAGCGTCCCGGAGCCGGAGACGGTCACCGCATCGCCGTTGACGCGGTTGCCGGCCGTCAGCGCCCCGCCGACGATGCCGGCGCCGGCATCGTAGACCCGCGTGCCCGTCAGCGTCACCGGGCGCGGCGTGACCGTGAGCTCGGCACCCTGATAGGTCAGCGCGTAGTTGGCGGAGGTTGCGAGCGAGCCTTGACCGATGGCGTAGCGGCCGACGCCGCTGGCCGCGTCGGCGTCGCTCGCCAAACCACCGCTGAGGCGGTCGCCGTTGACCAGGCCGAGACCGCCGATCCTGTAGGTCAGGGCCGGGTCGGCGTCGCCGTAGACGCGGCTCTGCGCGTCCGCGGTCAGGGTCAGCGGGCGCCGGTCGACCTGCCAGATGCCGGGAGTGCGCGCCGCGACCGTGTAGTTGCCGTTGCTCAGTGCGCCGACCACCACGAGGCCATAGCGGCCCGCCCCCGTGGCCGCATCGATGCCGAAGCCGTTGGACAGGCCTGTGAGCACGCGGACGTCCTGTCCGCCCTGCAGGCCCGTCGCCGACAGGCCGGGATCGGCCGGGGCGTCGCCGTAGGTCGAGCGCCCGCCCGTGGCCGTCACGCGGACGGGCGCCGGGGTGATGCTGAGGGTGCCGGTGGTCGGCAGCCGGTAGTTGCCCGCCCTGGCGTTGCCCCCTGCGACCTGCACGGCCAGGCCCGCGAGGGCCGAGCCGGCCTGGAGGCCCGCATCGGCCGAGGCGGCCGTGCCGCTGCCGCGGATCAAGGTGACGGTCTCGCCGTTCTGGCCGCCGGCCACGCCGAGCTGGGCGGTCGCGAAGCCGGTGGTGGCGTCGTAGCTCCGGCTGCCGCTCACGCTCAGCAGGGCCGGATCGACGGTGAGCGCGCCGGCATTCGTCGCCGCCTGGACGAAGACGTAGTTGCCGTCGACGGCACCGAGTCCGCCGCCGCTGACCGCATAGGTGCCGACGTCGCTCGCCGTCGTCGCCGCCGTGCCGAAGGCGAGGGTGCCGGTGGTGGCGCTGCTCAGGCTCTCGCCGGCGACGAAGCCGGTCACCGTCCCAGCCAGGGTCGGGTTGGCCGCGCCGTAGGTCCGCGCCGCGGCGGCCGCCGTGTAGGTCAGCGCCGCGGGGGAGATGGCGGCGGAGAGGGTCGGCAGGCTCAGATCGTAATTGCCCGCATCGAGCCCGGTCAGGCCGAGCCCGGACAGGATCACCGGGATCCCGGGGTCGGCGTTCTGGCGGGCGAAGCGGCCGGTGGCGGCCCCCGTCAAGGCGACGAGGTCGGCGCCGATCGGGGTGACCGTCGCGGTGCCGGCCAGGGTGGCGGCGGTGGTGCCGTCGTAGGTCTTGTCCAGGGCGGAGAGGCGGGAGACGGCCAGGTTGGCCCGGGCGATGTCGGCGCTCAGGCCGCTCGGCTGCACGAGGGTGTAGTTGCCGGCGTCAATGCCGGCCAGCGAATAGCCGCCGACGGTGACGGCCTTGCCCGTGCCGGCATTCTTGTCGGCGAAGGTGCCGGTGCCCGTGCCGCTCACCGAGACGACGTCGCCGCGCAGCGCGGTCACCGAGGCGGTGCCGGCGAGCAGGGCGGCGGTGGTGCCGTCGTAGGTCTTGTCCAGGGCGGAGAGGCCGGAGACGGGCAGGGGGGCCCGGGCGATGTCGGCGCTCAGGCCGCTCGGCTGCACGAGGGTGTAGTTGCCGGCGTCGGTGCCGGACAGCGAATAGCCGCCGACGGTGACGGCCTTGCCCGTGCCGGCATTCTTGTCGGCGAAGGTGCCGGTGCCCGTGCCGCTCACCGAGACGACGTCGCCGCTCAGCGCGGTCACCGAGGCGGTGCCGGCGAGCAGGGCGGCGGTGGTGCCGTCGTAGGTCTTGTCCAGGGCGGAGAGGCCGGAGACGGGCAGGGGGGCCCGGGCGATGTCGGCGCTCAGGCCGCTCGGCTGCACGAGGGTGTAGTTGCCGGCGTCGGTGCCGGACAGCGAATAGCCGCCGACGGTGACGGCCTTGCCCGTACCGGCATTCTTGTCGGCGAAGGTGCCGGTGCCCGTGCCGCTCACCGAGACGACGTCGCCGCTCAGCGCGGTCACCGAGGCGGTGCCGGCGAGCAGGGCGGCGGTGGTGCCGTCGTAGGTCTTGTCCAGGGCGGAGAGGCCGGAGACCGTCAGCGCCGCCGGATCGATCGTGCCCGAGCCTGTCACGGACGCGGCGGAGAGCCTGTAATTGCCCGCCTTGGCCCCGCTCAGCGACAGGCCGGAGACGATCACCGAGCGGGGGCCGGCCCTGGCGCTGTCATAGGCCGCGCTGCCGGCCGAGACCGTGACGGCGTCGCCGAACAGCACGCCCGCGCTGGTGAAGCCGGGGGTGCCGCCCGGCAGGGCCGTGGTCCTGTCGTAGGTCTTGTCCAGCCCGGTCGCCCCCGCCACGGTGATCGTCGCCGGGGTGATGCTGAGCGTGCCGGGGGCATAGACGACCCGGTAGGCGGTGCCGGCCGCGCCCGTCACGGCGGCCCCGGATGCGGTCACCGCGTAGTTGCCGACGTCCGAGGACGCGGTGGCGCCGGTGCTCAGGGTTCCGAGCGTCGTCACGAAGTCGCCGGGGCGCAGGCCCGCATAGGTGGCGACCGGCGCGCTCCCGCTGCCATAGGTGCGGCTGCTGCTGGGCGTGACCGCGACGACGTTCGAGACCCCGTAGAGCTGCGGGTAGAAGGCGCTGCCCAGCCCGCCCTGACCGGCCTGGTTCGGCGGCGCCCAGACGGTGGCGAAGTCGAAGCCGGCGTAGTTGGCGCGGAAGGATGCGAGATCCTGCATCTGCGCCGTGGTCAGGCCGATGGCGTCCGCGGCCGGGCCGTTGCCCACACCGTCCCTCTGTCGGGCGGTCGCGGTGTTCCAGTAGGTGCTTGTCAACGTGCCGCCGGTGCTGCGGCCGACCAGCCCACCGGCGATGGTGTTGCCGGAGACGGCGCCGGTGGCGTAGGATTCGCTGATGATGTTGCCGTTGTGGCCGACCAGCCCGCCCACGGTATTGCTGCCGGAGACGTCGCCAGCGGCGTAAGCTTGGGTGATCCTGCTGCCGTTGACGCCGACCAGTCCACCGACCAAGGTGATGCCGAAGACGGAGTCGGCAGCATAGGATTGGCTGATGGTGCCGTTGTTAACGCCGACCAGGCCGCCCACGGCGCCGCTACCGGAGACGGCGCCGGTGGCATAGGATCGGCTGATGGTGCCGGCGTTGGTGCCGATCAGGCCGCCCACGGCGCTGCTGCCGGAGGCAGCGCCGGTGGCATAGGATTGGCTGATGCTGCCGGCGTTGGTGTCGACCAGACCGCCTACGTTGCTGGTGCCAGAGACGCTGTCGCCGACGAGGCCGAGGCCGCTGATGCGGCCGCCCGCGCCGAGAGCGCCGATCAGCCCGGCCAAATCCTGGCTCGGCCGCGAGATGGTCAGCCCTGTGATCGTGCGGCCCGCCCCGTCCAGGCTTCCGGTGAACGGGTTGCTCGTGCTCTCCCCCACCGGCACGAAGCCGCCGGTGC
>NZ_PDHT01000089.1:2500-3923 GCF_002917135.1 Methylobacterium sp. V23 | reverse complement strand
ATGCCACGGTGAATACGTTCCCGGGCCTTGTACACACCGCCCGTCACACCATGGGAGTTGGTCTTACCCGACGGCGCTGCGCCAACCGCAAGGAGGCAGGCGACCACGGTAGGGTCAGCGACTGGGGTGAAGTCGTAACAAGGTAGCCGTAGGGGAACCTGCGGCTGGATCACCTCCTTTCTAAGGATGCTTCTTCAGTGACGATGATTGTGATGATCATCCGCTCCTCTTGAGGCGTCATTGGATACACGGGTTCAGTCAGAACCCACTTTGCGGAGCGAAAGCGCCGTCCTCGTTTCTCTTTCTCATTCCGGATAGCGTGATCGGTGCACCGTTCAGGTGATGTCCTTGATCCGCTTGGGCCTGTAGCTCAGGTGGTTAGAGCGCACCCCTGATAAGGGTGAGGTCGGACGTTCGAGTCGTCCCAGGCCCACCAGGTACACGGGCGATCTGTTCGCATCTGCCAGAATTGGGGCCATAGCTCAGCTGGGAGAGCGGTTGCTTTGCAAGCATCAGGTCGTCGGTTCGATCCCGACTGGCTCCACCATAGGCGCCGTCTCAGGGTTTACCCTGGGGCTTGAGCTGCCGCGGGGCGTTGGGACTATCCGGAAGACACAGGTTTTGCCTCTTGTGCAGGTCCATCGGGATCGCGCGGGACGGCAAATCATCGACATCGTTTAGAGGGAATGTGGCCGTTTCGGCAGCGAGAGCTGGTCCGGGGCGGTCATGTTCGGCAAGCATAAGGTCATCGTTCTCGAAAGGGGATGGTGACCGGTCTTTTTGTGACCGTGACGTGACTGTCGGCCGCTTGATGCGGCTGCTGGTCAGCGAACATCGATCATGAGAGCGATCAAGTGCCTTAAGAGCATTCGGTGGATGCCTTGGCGCTGAGAGGCGATGAAGGACGTGGTACGCTGCGATAAGCCTTGGGGAGCTGCGAACGAGCTTTGATCCAGGGATTTCCGAATGGGGAAACCCACCTTCGACCTTTTGTATTGTGGTCGCAGATTTTGGTCTGCGGCTTCACTACAATTGGTCAGATGAAGGTATCAAATCCTGAATCCATAGGGGTTTGAAGCGAACCCGGGGAACTGAAACATCTAAGTACCCGGAGGAAAGGACATCAACGAGACTCCGTCAGTAGTGGCGAGCGAACGCGGATCAGGCCAGTGCCTGGCTTTAGTTTACCGGAACGGTCTGGAATGGCCGGCGAGATGGGTGACAGCCCCGTACGGGACGGACGATTGCCAGGACTCGAGTAGGGCGGGACACGTGAAATCCTGTCTGAACATGGGGGGACCACCCTCCAAGCCTAAGTACTCCTCAGCGACCGATAGCGAACAAGTACCGTGAGGGAAAGGTGAAAAGCACCCCGACGAGGGGAGTGAAACAGTTCCTGAAACCGGATGCTTACAAACAGTGG
>NZ_PDHT01000088.1:0-4122 GCF_002917135.1 Methylobacterium sp. V23 | reverse complement strand
TGGCAACATCTTCGTATGCCTTGATCTTCTTCCCGATGATCTCTGCGGCACAATCACTCTAGTGCATGGCAGCGCTCCGGCGCGGGTTGAGGACGCGGCCATCAGACCGCATCGCGTATCGCTTGGCAGCCGCGCACCGCTTGGCAGCTGTCCAAATCAGTCCCAGCACGGGTCGCGATCAGTGCATGTCGAACGCAGCTTCGGCTGGATTATCGTATGGTGACGCCTGCCCATTCGCCATGAGCGGCGAAGCGATATCTTTGAGGCCTTCACAAGCCTCGCGGCCAGCCTCATCACCCAGGATGCGCAATACGCTCGTACCGTGCGGCGGCCCGGCGTCAAGATCGCACCGATCAGCAGAAGCTGAGCATGGCGCCACGAGCGGTGGGCGCACAGTGGCGCGAACGCCAGGAGGATCTCGGCGAAGCGGGTGGGCAGGGGTGGCATGGCGGTGTCTCTTGCAGGAAACAGCGCCAGCCTACTCGTCAAACCCGCTTTGTCACCTTAGCCCACGCGACACGCCGCAATTGACCAAATTCAAGCTTAGAACAGAAAGTCACCCGAACTGAGCTGCGCAAGCTTAACGTTACTCAAGGTAATCGCCTCGCCTGCATAGTCGATGACGGCAAAGCCTTGTGCGTTGGAGAACGCGTGTGCCATGACGTCGGAGAAGTCGACCAAACCGAGCCCGTGAACGTTCAGTTTGTCTTCGCCAATGGTAAAGTCGCTGACCAGTGCCGTGCTCGGCGTGGTCTGAGCAAAGAAGCGGAACTCGTCACGCCCGACGTCACCTGTCAGCCTGTCTGCGCCGGACCCGCCCATCAGCACGTCGTCACCCGTGCCGCCGTTCAGGCTATCATTCCCGGCTCCGCCCAAGATCGTGTCGTTGCCGGCTCCGCCCAAGATCGTGTCACTGCCGGCTCCGCCCGTGATCACGTTGGCCAAGCCGTTGCCGACGCCGCGGAAGGCGATCGATCCAGTGTAGGTGAGCGCCTCCAAGTTTCCCCCCAGCGTGTAGCTGGAGAGGCTGGTCAGCACCGTGTCGAAGCCGGCGCTGGATGCCTCGCTGATTGCATCACCCGCATCATCTACGAGGTACGTGTCGTCACCGGCCCCTCCCACCATGGTATCAGCGCCTGACCCACCGTCGAGCGTGTCGTTACCAGCGCCGCCGATCACGCTGTCCGCACCGCCCTCTCCTTTCAGCAGATCATCGCCCTTGCCGCCGTCGAGCGTGTCGTTGCCGAGCCCCCCCGATAGGGTGTCAGGGCCCGCGGTTGGGTAGAGCTGGCCCGGCAAGGTACGCAGAGGCGTGATCAGATCGTCACCGTCCGTGCCGGTGACCACATTGCCGGGCCCCCCAGCCCAGTAACCATCGACCTGAATGGTGAAGTGCTGATCGACGACAAGGCCACCGCGGTCGGTGGCTCGCGCAGTGATGTCAAAGGAGGGCGCATCGAGGGCGCCGAGCAAGGTTAGCTTGCCAGCCTGCACGCCGAATCGTCCGCCTGCATTGTCTGCAAGGCTGAGGAACGGTACATCGCCGAGGTCAAGATCCTGGGCCGTCAGAATTCCGATAACGGCACCTGGCGAGCTTGCCGCAGGAAGCGCGGCATTCGAGAGTGCGAGATTGTAGGGGGCCTCGTTGACGTCATTCACCGCAAGGGTCAGCACCTGATCAGTGTAGAGACCTGCTTGGTTCGTAGCCCGCACAGTGATCTGATGTTGGCGAGCCGTCTCGTAATCGAGCGAGCCGCTAACCGTCAGGACGCGGCCCGTGACCGCGAACCGCCCGCCGGCATCATCGATGAGTTGGTAGGTCAGTGAGCTCGTCGGATCCGGGTCAGTGCCTAGCAGCTCACCGAGCGCCGTGCCGAACGCGCTGTTCTCTTCAACCTCCGATCGAGCCAAGCTCACCTGGCCAAGCTTACCCGCAGCTGCGACGGGCGAGAAGACAAAGTCGCGTTCCGAGAGCTGATTGGCGCGTACGTTGCGCAGCGTGACCGTCTCATTCTGATTGGCGATAACCACGTAGCCGGCCGCGTTCATGGTGGTGTGCGCCATCACATCGTCAAACGACCACAACCCCATGCCGCGCAGATCGAGTTTGTCGATGCCGAGTTCGAAGTCGCTGACGAGGCTGCTGAAGGGGCTGGCTTGAGCTGCGAACACGAAGGTGTCGGAGCCTGTATCGCCCGTGAGCATGTCGTTGCCCGCACCACCCCAGAGTACGTCGTTGCCGATACCGCCATTGAGGCTGTCGTTGCCAGCCCCGCCATAGAGTGTGTCGTTACCGGCTCCGCCGAGTAGCGTGTCTGTCCCCCAGCCGCCCGAGAGAACATTGTCCATCGCGTTACCAACGCCGCGGAAGGCAGAGATGCCGGTATAAGCGAGACGCTCCAGGTTGCCCGTCAACGTGTAGCTACTGAGCCCCGTCAGGACGGTGTCTATGCCGCCGTTGCTCCCCTCCACGATGACATCACCGAGATCGTTGATGATGTAGGTGTCGTTGCCTATGCCGCCGATGAGGGTATCGGCACCAGTGCCGCCGATCAGAGTGTCGTTGCCAGCCCCGCCGCTGAGCGAGTCGGAGCCCAAGCTGCCGATCAGGAGGTTGTCGAGGCCGTTGCCGGTCCCGGTGAAGTTGAGCGTACCAGTGTAGATCAGGTTCTCGACGTTCGCTCCGAGCGTATAGCTCACCAGAGACGTGCGTACTGAGTCAACGCCCGCGTTGGCTGCCTCGATGATCACATCGCTGACATCATCAACAATGTAGGTGTCGTTGCCATCGCCACCCTGCAGCGTGTCGGCGCCCAAGCTGCCGTCGAGGGTGTCGTTGCCCGAGCCGCCGATGATCAGGTTTGCGATAGCGCTGCCGGTTAGGCTCGCATCACCGGTGCCGGTGAAAACCATTTTTTCAACTGAACCGGCGATCAGGCTGGCGCTGAGTTTGTACTGATTGCTGCTCACGTAGACGGTGTCATAGCCAGCATTCCTAGCCTCGGTGATCGCGTCGCCGGCATCGTCAGCGTAGTAGACATCATCTCCTGCACCACCCAGGAGGATGTCGGCGCCAACGCCTCCATCGAGCGTGTCATTGCCGAAGTCGCCCTGCAGGCGATCTGAGCCGGCGCCACCGAGGAGAAGGTCATTGCCGCCCCCCCCCTGCAGCGTGTCGTTGCCAGCCCCCCCGTCGATGGTATCGTTGGCGTCCCCGCCGGCCAGCGTCTCGCTACCCTCAGTTCCAAGCAGAGACCGAGGTGCCGAGGTCGTTGGGCGTACGGCATCCTGCCAAACGCGCACGTAGTCGAGCTTCAGCTGCGATGGGAATGGGGTGGTGCTGTCAGCCTCGCCGGAGAGAACGCCTCCGACGGAGAGGTTAGCGAGAAGATACATCGTGGCTTTGAGCGCCTCGGGCGTCGCAACCTGACCCGTGATGACACCATCGACTGAGAAGGTGATGGATGTATCGGTCCAATCCAGACCGTAGGTATGGAAGCCTGAGGTGAGATCAGCCACGTTCGCTCTTACAGCAGGTGTGGCGGTCTGGGTGATCCCATCGTTCGAGGTATGAAGCGTCGAGGTGATGTAGGTTGGCTTGCTGCCGAACATCTCGGCGATGTCGATCTCGCCAAGTTGGCCACTGTCGGTACGCAGAAGCCAGAAAGCCGGCCAAAAGCCTTGCCCTGCCGGCGCTTGTGCTCGGATCTCGACGTAGCCATACTGAAAACTGAAGGTGTTATAAGTGTTGATCAAACCGGACGTGAAGGTCCTACCTTCAAGCAAGGGGACAAGGTCAGATGGAGTCCGGTTAGCGGTGATCGAGAGCACACCATCGGCGACACTGAAAGGGTCGATGTTCGGCTTGGTGCCGTCAGAAGCTGTATAACTCGAGTCGAGAAAGATCTGCTTCTGGTAAAGCGTCGGGATAGTGCGTGCACCATACCAGAAACTTGTATCCCAGAGCGCGGTGGGCTGATCATAGAAGCTTGCGCGATCAAATTCGTCGCTGAAGATCAGCTGCATGTCGGAGCGGGGGGTCATCGATTTGTCCAGACTAGAAGCCGAAGTCGTTGGCGGCGAGTTGGGCGAGCTTGATGTTGGCCAGCCAGATCTCGTCAG
>NZ_PDHT01000087.1:0-4302 GCF_002917135.1 Methylobacterium sp. V23 | reverse complement strand
TCTGTGCCGGTGTAGACCAGGTTCTCGACGTTGCCCTTGAGCGTGTAGGTGGCCAAGCTGGTGCGCACCGTGTCTGTGCCCGCATTGGCCTTCTCGACAATGGTGTCACCGGCACTTGTGACGACATAGACGTCGTTTCCGGCTCCGCCCTCGAGTTTGTCGGAGCCCGAGCCGCCGTTGATGGTGTCGTTGCCTGCAAGCCCACGGATCCAGTTGTTGCTGCTGTTGCCGACAAGATCATCATGGCCAGCAGTGCCGGTGACGGTGTTGGACGGGGTCGGAGAGGGCGACGGAGACGGTGCTGGAGTGGGTGACGGCGCTGGGGCGGGGGTCGAAGGTAGCGGAGAGAGCGATCCATTCGGATCGAAGTCGAAATCACTCCCGTCGAGTTGAGCCAGCTTCACGTGCTGCAACGTGATGGTCTCGTGATCAGCCTTGATCACCAGGTTGCCTTGCGCGTTTGTGCTCGCATGGGCCTGCACCTGAGCGAAGCTGGAGAAGCCAAGCCCTCCCACATCAAGTTTGTCGACGTTGACTTGGAAGTCGCCGATGAAGGTACTGCCGCTGTCGCCACGCTTGAACAGGAAGGTGTCGGCACCTTCTGCACCCATCAGCGTGTCGCTGCCCGACCCACTCCAAAGCACGTCGTTGCCCAACCCGCCGCTGAGCTTGTCAGCCCCCGTCCCGCCGGTGAGCACATCGTTGCCCGCGCCGCCCGTCAGGCCGTCGTTGCCCGGCCCACCCGCAACCGTGTTGTTCAACATGTTGCCAGCGCCAGAAAACTTACCCGAACCTGCGTAGACGAGGTTCTCTTGGTTACCGCCCAGCGCGTAGCTGGCCAAGCTGGTGCGCACCGTGTCGGTGCCCGCGTTGGCAAACTCCGCGATGGTGTTGCCGGTGTCATCGATGACGTAGGTGTCGTCGCCGCGCCCGCCCTCGAGCTTGTCCGCACCCGCTCCACCATCCAGCGTGTCGTTACTCTGGCCACCTACAAGTCGGTCGTTGCCAGCCCCACCGCTCAGGCTGTCGTGCCCGCCCGCGCCCGTGAGCGTGTCGTTGCCCGCCCCGCCGTCGAGCTTGTCCGCACCATCGCCGCCCGACAGGGTGTCGTTGGCCGAGGTCCCGGTCTTGGTGACGGGAGCCAGGTCCGAGGCATCCTGGTAGACGCGGATGTAATCGATCTTGAACGGAGCCGGAAACGGGGTGCCGGCGTTTACCGGCTTGCCAAAGCTGGAGCCGACCGACATGTCGGCCAGGATGTACATCGGGGCTTTGAGCGACTCGGGCGTGACCATGCGCCCGGTGACCTGACCGTCGAGGTAGAAGGTGGTGTAGTCCGGCTGCCAGTCGACGCCGTAGGTATGGTAGCCCTGCGACTGGTCCGTAGCCACCGTGGCCCGCACCGTCTTGTCGATCGAAGTGTTCACGCCGTCCTTGGAGTACCACACCGTCTGGTGCAGGTAGTCGGGCCGGTCGGCCAGGTACTCGACGATGTCGATCTCGCCCAGCTTCACGTTGTCGGTGCGCACCATGTAGAAGGCGGGCAGCAGGCCGGCGCCCGTGGGCATGTCGGCGCGCATCTCGACGTAGCCGTAGCGGAAGTCATAGGCGCCGGAGCCGGTGTTGATCAGCCCCGAGGTGTAGGGCGTCTTGATCACGTCGGCATCGGCCGCGGTGGTGTGGGCGGCCGTGATGGTGAGGGCGCCATCCTGGATCTTGAAGGGATCGGCGTCGGCGTGGCCACCGGAGCTGAGGGTGGTGCCGTTATCGTCGAGGTAGAGCTGCTTCTCGTAGAACTGCGGCAGGTTGCGCGTACCACCTGGGAAGGTGGTGTTCCAGGTGGGGCTGTCTGCGTTTGTGTTGAGATTGCTCCGCCCGTTGAACTCGTCGCTGAAGCTGAGAACGCGATTTGA
The DNA here is from genome assembly GCF_002917135.1 of Methylobacterium sp. V23. Classification (NCBI taxonomy): domain Bacteria; kingdom Pseudomonadati; phylum Pseudomonadota; class Alphaproteobacteria; order Hyphomicrobiales; family Methylobacteriaceae; genus Methylobacterium; species Methylobacterium sp. V23. The sequence continues at coordinate 2,389 of NZ_PDHT01000087.1, read as the reverse complement.
TAGATCGACCATACTTATATTCCCCAAGATAAGATTATATTGTTTTATTATTGCTTTTATTCTGGCCAGTCTGCGGCTAAATATGGCCAAGCTATGGCGGCGGACGCCAAGGACATCAACTTCATGCAACGACGAGTATTATATATTTTGAATTTTGTATCTTATCAAGCTTTCGGCTAAAAAGTCGGTTTAATAAACCTCTATTATCAAACATTCTTTTCATTATATCAGTAAGAGTTATCTATAATCTAAATCGACTAATGCATTGCGGCGGCCAATCTAAGCCGAAATGTTCTTCTGAAGAGGAGATGAGGACCTATCCATGCGCACACAATATCGAAAGCTATCAAAATAAATCTATGAACTCCTTCCGAGGAATATCCTCAGTATTGATGAAATATTTTTTGCGTCTGAAAAGATCGACACTACATAACGTCAGGATACGACTCCTCAACTTGAACATGCTAGAAGCAGCGCCCTCTTTTTAATGTGCCGGGCATGCCGAGGTGCAGGGAATTCTGGAGGTAGCGATCTGCATGAGTGCCAAGGAGCGAGACTATCTGGGTCAGGGGCAGCAGCCGCGACCACACGTTTTAGGGTACCTTGACCAGCCCGCGGGTAGCGCGCTTGGAGGAAGCCGAAGCTGCGCATGCCTTGCGAGATGGTCTCCGTAATACCTTGCTGCTGCGCGTAAGGTCATCGCCCCTCTTGAACCTAACACCGTCTCAACGCAACCTTAAGTAGTCAAGTCTCGGGACGCGGATGTGAGGTCGGCGGCCGGTGCGCACCTAAGGCACATTACGGATTAGCCGGACAAGGAAAGCAATTAGTAAGGCAGAAGCTCGCGCAGACGCGTTGGTGCTTAGTCGCGACGTCGTTTGCACTAGGAACCCGTCCGGATGACATGCTTGCTTGTAGAGACTGGCATCGAGGTCTAATTATTTGGATATATTACTATAGATTAACCCATTTACTTTGCTGACTGCAGGAAGTTGCTGGCTACCATCATCACTTATCAGCCCGGGTTTGAACGAGGCCTCTGAGCAAGAACTGTCGGAAGCCTGTGGCCTGCTTGATCCGCCGGAAGACAGGCTCGAGCACCTGCTCCCTGAAGCAACAGCGGCTGCCGCAGCCAGCTCGCTTCAGCCGCGTGACCCTCGCGCTCATCAACGGCATCATCATCAGGTTCCGGCAGCCGGCCGGGTCTTCCTCGCGATGCCGCGCTCGCCCCGGAGCCAGGTAGCCAGTGATGCCCCGCTTCTGAAGGGCAACGAGGTTCGCCTCGTTGGTAAAACTAGCATCACCCGAAATCTCCCGCGACTGCTCTCCTAGATGTGCCGGGCCCCCCGCCCACTAGGGACACGAGGAAGCAGTCGTCAGCCGAGTTGGTCACGAAGCGGTGTGCGACGATCACCTGATACGCGTCGTCGACTGCAATCGGACCGTTGTAGCCCCGCACGAACCCGTCGCGCGGGCAGGACGCGACTGTCCAGGTTGGTAAAGTTGCGCTGCGCCTGGTCTGGCTGGCCACCATCCTCCCGGCGCAGCAGCCGACCCCGCCAGCGCATGCCCGCCGAGGCGCCCAGTCCACTCTTGTCCTCGGGAGAGGGCGGACCGACTGCTTTCGCTTCTAGTGCGGCCTTGGCGAAGCGGATTGCCTCCAGTGGTCGCTGTTTGTCGGCTATCCAGTCCGGCGTCCTGTTCCTGATACGCAGACGCTCCGAGGCGAGAATTAATAATTAAAGTCACTTATTTAGGCACGGGACAAAAAGTTTTTCATCCGGTGCCCTGCCCCGTAGGCTTAAACGAGCGGCCACCGCTTGCCTGAGCTTGCCACCTGCCAGTGTTACTACGTAATATTTTCAGTACGACATCAAAGTATTCGGAATAAATTTTTTGCCGCCCTAATTCTCGATCTTCGCTCTAGTCATTTCACAAAATTTACCATTGAAAAAGCTCTTCGTTTGCCCAGGATTGATTATAATTCGACTGCTAGTGTAGCATTTTTTTGGTTCCATGCCCCACGTAAAGAAGGCTGCAACTCTATCAGCAGAGCTGTTAAATATATACCACCCGGCGGGTTTAATTTCTCGGACCAATACATTCTTACATCCGTCCCCTTGACAGAAGGCGAAAGCTCGACTGCTGAGCAATAGGACAACAGCTGATAACGCCAGCAGCTTCATAGTAAAAACCACGCCTTAAAATAGATTTCATGGATAGGCGGCTCGGCAAGCTACAGGAAAACCGCAATCACAGCGGACTGACGCAACTTGCATAGATAATAATACATAGAGAGAAGTTTTTGACAACTATCACTTCTCGCGCCAAGCTTTGGCGATCTGGTCGGTGAGCGGCTTGGTGAGGTAGCTGAGCACCGAGCGGTTGC
>NZ_PDHT01000086.1:0-4557 GCF_002917135.1 Methylobacterium sp. V23 | reverse complement strand
CCGCGTGCAGGGTGGCGACCGCCACCGCTGCGGCGGAGTCGCGCCGCTCGGGCTCGAGGATGATGTCGGCCGCGATGCCGGCCTGCTGTAGCTGCTCGGCGACGATGAAGCGTGCATCGCTGCTGGTGAGCACGGTGGGGCGCGCGAAGACGCCGGTATCGCTCAGGCGCTGGGCGGTGGCCTGGAAGGTCGAGGTCTTGGGGTCCACCAGCGGCGTGAACTGCTTGGGCATGCTCTCGCGCGACGCCGGCCAGAGCCGCGTGCCCGAACCGCCGCAGAGGATGATCGGGTGAATCGATGCGCCGGCAGACACGGACATTCTCAGGTTCGCCTCGTGGGGAGCTCAGCGTATCGCGCCGGCCGACCCGCCATAGACCGCATTCCACCCTGATCGTGACCTACCAGTTCGTACGATCCTCCGCCAGTATGGAGGCGCCACCAGCAATGGTCATAGCGGCGGTAACCTTAAGTTAGAACGAGCTTTTTGGCTACGGCCCGGACGCGGCCCAGGTACCTGGAATCCCCTCGTTCAGCGTCGCGGCTTCGGCGGCTTGCGCGATACCGGCTGCAGCCGCCCGATCGGCTTACGGGGCGTCTGTGCGGCCAGCGCCTCACGTGCGATGTCCTGAGGACGCGGTGCCCCGCTCGCGATCCGCTTGAGGGCGTCCGCCATCTCCTCGATCATCTGGGCCGATTCACCCTCGAGGGTTTCCTCGGCCCTGATCCCATTCAATTCGGGAGCGATCTCCTCAGCCGCTTCGCGCAGTTCATCGACGAGTTCGGCGGGCGACCAGCGGGGGTAGGACGTTTGCGGCATGCCGCATCATGCCAGGACGCTCCGGCTCCGACAACGGCCGGCGCAGCAGGCCAGGAACGGGATCACGTGGCAGGCACCCATCGGTGACGGGGAACTCTGCCAGAGCCGCCCCCGGGCGGAGTCGATACCCGCCAGGACCGTCAGCGGCCGCCCGGTCCACCGTTGGCGCTGCCGTTGGGGAAGGCTTGCTCTGGCCGGCTCGCATTGCCTCCGGCGGCCGAATTCGTGGTCACAGTATCCGCCCCTGTGGCCCCGTACGAAATTACCAGATCGCGGCTGTTGCCGGTCGTGTTGGGCTGGTTCTGGATGATGACGCCGCGGCGGCCGTCCGGGGCCAGCAAGCCCTGCGCCAGAGCGGACGATGTCATCAGGATCGCGAGCACGCCGGCGCTCAACAGGGGAGCGGACATCTTCATGGAAAGCCCCGTGGGATAGACCTGACGCGTAAACTGGCGTGGTCAGGGAGCTGTTCCTGTGGCGAAGCCGCGCCCCCATGTCTCCGGTACCCACCATAGGGGCCACCGTGCGCAGGGTGCCCGGGCCCGCCAAAGGCCCGGCTAATCATCGGCGCCGGGTCAGCGAAGCCTCTCCGGAGGTGACGGGAACACCCGGTGCGGCGCGCGGCTTCTTGGATCGCACGAGTCGGAACAGTCCGACGGACGACGGAGACTTCGCACAATGTCCATGCACGCCCCCCTGATCGCCGGCGCGATCCTGATCGGCCTGGCGGGATCCGCATCTGCCGTGGACGGTTCGGGCAAGGCGGGTGACAGATCCCGGTCGGGATCGCGCGGTCCCGCAGGTTCCGGAACGACGAGCGTGGGAGCCGGCGGACTGACCGGCTCCGGCGCGATCGAAGATGGCAGCCGCCGCACCGGTTCCGATGCGGCTTCCGACAAAGGCTCAGCATCGTCACGGCCCGGAGCCTCGGGTGCCCCGGCCGCCGGAACCACCCAGTGAGAGCGGATCCGGGAGCGACCGAGCCTATTGGCTCCGGCGTCCGAACGAGACGGCGTAAGCCTGGACCCGGGCGTCGATCAGGGGATCGTCGGAGACCTCGACGCCATCCGTGAGGGCGTTCGGCATGAACAGCAGCGCCTTCTCGGCCTCGGCACTATCGGGCACGACCTTGGAGACCGTAAGGACGCCCAGGTCGACGATCTTTCGATCATCGGGCCAGGGCTTGGTGGCGTCGTTGGTCGGGTCGCCCGGCGCGGCGAGCTGCGCCTGGATGGTGAAGCGAGCCGGTTCTTTCGCGACGCGGGGACCGATTTCCGCCATCAGATAGTCCGGCTCGCGCTTGGCCGCCTCCTCGGGCGAGAGGATGTCTTCGCCCTGGACAGGCACGACGCGGAAGCGGAACGGTTGGCGCTTGCCATCCTTGTCGACGAAGATGAAGGCGTTCACGCCGTTATAGGTCTGCCGCGCCAGGCTCGACGGGGTCTGGGCCGTGCCGCCGGCCGTGGCCGCTGCCGGATGCGCCGCGGTGAAGCGCTCCAGAGCGGTCGGATGCGCCGCGTCCGGGCCACTCTCGGCGACCGCCTGGAGCAGGTCGCGGAACGCCTCACCGGTCGCCACCGGGAAGTACTTGAGTGCGTTCAGGACGACGTCCATCTCAGAGCCATCCACGAGCTTGAACTTCAGCGACATCCCGTGCGGATTCGCGTTCTTCGAGCCGTCGGGGATCGTTGGCACGCCGGTCGCATCCGAGAACCGGATCGTCACCGGAACCGGCGATCCCTGGAACAGCGACGCCCTGCTGATCCGCGCGGCCTCGGCCGAAGGCGTGAAGCTGCCCTCCGCCACCACGCCCTTGGCATGGTTGGCGCGTTTGCCCGGATGCGCCCCAAACAGCTTGTTCATGACGTTGATGGTCTGTTCGGCGGTCGTTGCCTCCTCGGCAAAGACCGGCGCAGCAGTCACGACAGCAAGAGCGATACCGGCCGCAAGAGCGTACTTGGTGCTGGATGAACGCATGACGATCCTCAGGGCAGCGTCGACGCTGGGTGCGTCGACTGGCTGAACTTGGAGTCGTTCTTAAGCGTGAACGACGATGCTCCACAATGCCACGGTTGCTTCGCGACCCGGACTTGACTGCTTCGTCCGGGCGGAGTCCGGCCACACTGTCTCGACAGGCGCCGAGCCTGCGGCCACCATGAAAGTCCGGCGCCCCCATTCCCGGCACGGATTTCGCCCCCCCCCTGCAGGGCCGGTACGTTGCGCCGGCGAGACGGACAGGTTGAGAATGACTGGATCGACATCCCGCGCAGTGATCGTTCAACCCGGTGGTGGGTTCGACACCGTCGGCTTCGGCGAGCGACCGGTTCCCGAGCCGGGCCCCGGCGAGATCACCGTCCGCCTGCGGGCCAGTTCGCTCAACTATCACGACTACGCCGTGGTCAGCGGCATGTGGGGCCCGAGCGAGCCGCGCGTGCCGATGTCGGATGGGGCCGGTGAGGTCGAGGCCCTGGGACCGGACGTCGAGGCGTTCGCCGTGGGCGACCGCGTGGTCAGCACCTTCTTTCCAACCTGGACGGAGGGAAATCCCCAGGTAGAGGGATTCGCGACCGTGCCGGGCGACGGCATCGACGGGTACGCCCGCGAGCGCGTCACTGCGTCCGCGATGGCTTTCACCCACGCACCGCGAGGGTGGGACCATGCCGAGGCGGCGACGCTGACGACGGCGGCGCTCACGGCCTGGCGGGCTCTGCACGGGGATGCGGGGCTGAAGAGCGGTGACGTCGTCCTGGTTCAGGGTACCGGCGGCGTCTCGCTCTTCGCCCTGCAGTTTGCGAAAGCCGCCGGCGCCACGGTGGTCGCGACCTCATCGAGCGAGGAAAAGCTCGAACGCCTGCGGGCTCTGGGGGCGGATCACGTCCTGAACTACCAGTCCGACATCACCTGGGGTGAAACGGCCCGGCGCCTGACCGACGGGCGCGGCGTGGACCACGTCCTCGACGTCGGTGGTCCCGCGACCCTGGAGCAGTCGATGGCGGCCGTGCGGGTGGGCGGCCACATCTCGGTGATCGGCATCCTGACTGGTGTGGCTGGACCACTTCCCCTGGTGCCAGCCCTGCTTCGGCAGATCCGCCTGCAAGGCGTGCTGGTCGGCAGTCGACGCCAGCAGATCGAGATGGTCCGCGGCATCGAGGCCTGCGGGCTGCGTCCGATCATCGATCGCCGCTATCTCCTGGCGGATCTCGTCGCGGCGTTCCGGCACCAGGAGAGCAACCGGCACTTCGGAAAGATCTGTATCGAGATCTGATCCGGCGCTGCGCTCCTCGACCGACCCGCAGCAGGAGGGTGACGGCCGCGACGGCGATGACTGCGAAGGTAGCCGAGATACCGCCCCCGCGGCGGGCGAATCGCCAGGAGGTGGTCTTCGAGCCAACATCGCCGATGGACCGCGGTGGGATCCCGGAGGGAACACCACCACGGATCGAGTCAGCGAGGCGAGGCTCGAACGCCAGCAGGGCAGCGAGCAGGGGTCATGAGCGCCCGGTGTCGCCGCGCCTCAGTCGCGTGCATCGGGCGCGATCGCCCACCGTCGGCATGGGTTCACTGGACCTCAACGCACCGTGCCGGGCTCGTGGATCGGACAGCCATTGAAGCGTTGGCGGAACTCGGCCGAGCGCCTGTAGGGCGCGTTGCGAGCGCGGTTGATGTTGCCCAGGGGCTTATGGGCGGCGAGCCCCGTCCAGATGCTGAAGCGCATCTCCTCGTCGACCGCCTGGACGCGC
>NZ_PDHT01000085.1:0-4718 GCF_002917135.1 Methylobacterium sp. V23 | reverse complement strand
AGCCACCCGCGGGAGCGATCGCGCCGCCATCGTGTTCGACTGGATTGGCACATGATAGATCTGAGGGATACCAACGAGAGCCGGCGGAAGCCTTGGCGCCGGCCTCTTCATTTAAGGGGCGATTGTTCGTACACTCTCGTCGGCATTGCTCCCAACAACCGTGAACCGGGCCTAATGCAAGGCCGTCGATCCATCGCGGGTGGACCAACGTTGGCGCGGGGTGTGCAGTGCATGGCCGCTCTGACCTCGATCCGGCGAGGCTCGCCTTATCGGCCCTTCAATGAGGGCTGCCTCAGCGGTGTCGGTCGAAGAAGGTCGTCCTCGTAGCTGCGACGCGAAAGCTGCCTGTGACGCTCAACGCCATCGTCTGCGACCGCACACCTTGGAAGTCACTTATGGCTTGACCTTCAACACAACCGCTCCGTCGTCGCAGCGCTGCCGTAAAGAACCTAGGCCTGAGCCGCGTCCCTCTATGCGATATCAGCTGTACTACTACTCAACGGGACCGAACACGTGGAGCTCGGTGTAAGCAACCTTACTGATACGGCGGCCGACTTTGCACTGGATCGTAGCGCAGGGCTGTGCCAAGCTCACTCAGCGGTTGGGTGGGTTGCTCGATGCGGACCTAGGCGCCTCGTTGACGCCGCGCATGCGCACCCTTGTGGCCGAGGTACGCGAACGCTGGTAGGACCTCGACCGGTGCGTCGCCGCGCTCGATGCAGAGTTTGCCGGGTAAACGCGCTCGCACGGGAACGCACATCGGCTTACCTCGATCCCAGAGAACGGCGCACTCTATGCCACCGCGCCGGGGGCGGCCACCGCCGACGTAACCACCGTCGCGCACGGACGCGATCTCGCCACCTGGCTCGACATCGCGCCGCATCAGGTCACTACAGGCGGTAAGCCCACGCTCGTCAACATCACCAAGCGCGACGCCGCCTCGCCGCGGCGGGGAGACACCCATCTCTGGCGATGGCTGCGCAGCCTGCTGGCGCGACCGCACGTCCACACAGTGGTCATGACCTTGGCCGCCACAATGCATCGGATTGTCGGGATGCTACTGCGTCAAGGCGCGTGGGGCCACCTGATCCAAGCTCGCCTGAGCCAGCGTGCAACGGCTTTTGGATGTCCGCTGGTGTTTAAGGGAAGATGGGCCGACAGTCTCAGGCTGACCTGAAAGCCTGTCCGCCAAAACGGCGCTGGGATCGCCTCCTTAAGGAGGATCAGAATATGCGGATCTTCATCTCGACCAATAGTGCTATCGTAAGAATGAAAGCTAAAAATGGTATCAAATCAGCTCAGATCCTCAAAGTACCACTAATCTTCCAGGTGCTTGATACGCGCTGTCAAGAACCTCAGAGCCTCCCCTAGCTGATCAGTCAATAGTTCGTAAGATAACTTAACTAGCGGAGACAATGAAAGGGCGATATAGACTACAAATACAACAAGCCAATTAGGAGCGCGGTATGAGCGGAATTTATTGCGGTGGAAGCTTGGCACCTTGGTTGTGTTGAGATATATCGCGGCCACAAGCTAGGAACAGCCCGAAAACATTTCTGCAATCCGTTGTGACTTGATTTAGACTTAAAGATATATCAACGGCAGACAAAGAGGTCTGTATGACAACGCACAGCTTACCAAGCGTAGCAATTGTGACTCCTGCATACAACGCAGGACGGTTTTTGCTGCAAGCAATTGAAAGTGTTCAAAGGCAAACCTTAAGAAATTACGAACACATAATCATAAATGATGGGTCTACGGATAATACACTTGATGTAGCCTTGTCGGTGGATGATATGCGCATCACCGTCCGCACTATTAGTAACAATGGTGTTAGTTTTGCTCGCAATGAGGGACTCAGGAATTGCCGCGCCCCATACGTCTTATTCTTAGACGCGGACGATATTTTGAGGCCAGACGCCCTGCAGCACATGGTTGATGTACTTGAAGCGCATCCCCAGTCTCCCGCGTGCTTTGCACAACACATCAAAATTCCTGAGGCGGGTGTCGATCCGAGTTACGAGGTGCAACGACCACAAAGAGTTTTGCCCCAGGATAAAACTCTTTGGCATCTCTTAGCAAAAAATATAATTGTTAACGGTGGAGCGCTCTGCATTCGGACCGAGGCGGCGCGCGCTGTTGGAGGTTTCAAGACTGATTTGAAACTAGGCGAGGACTGGGAGTTTTGGTGCCGTCTTGCATTACTCGGAGACTTCATTCCTATTCAAAATTTAGTTGCTGTCGACTACAGGCAGACTTCCACTGGGGGTAATAGGCAACAGCGAGGGTCTATACTAAAGCCAAATTTTACTGCTGTGGAAGCTATTTACGCTATTCCGGATCTTGCTCTCCGGTTTAGCAGTTATGATCTATCCCAGCAAAAACGCAAAGCAAAAATTGATAGTTACTGGAGTAGTGCGAAATCTGAACTAGCGCATCAAAACTACTGGCGGTTTACAGGTTATCTATTTGCGGGGTTGATCATGTATCCGGATAGTATTCTCCAGCCAAAGTTGATTTATAGATTTTTGAGCGGTGCGTTCAATGGTAACCGCCGCGTCATTTCAAAAATAGCGAAGAAGTAATTTTATGTTTCGTAACAGTCTCGTATACCTCGTTGGTCGATATGGCGCTTCAGCACTCAACGCCCTGGCATTAGCCGCTTTTACTCGCCTGCTGAGTCCCGGGGACTACGGCATTTACGCGCTAGTTTTCTCAAGCGCGTTAACCGCTTACGCAGGATTTTACCAGTGGTTAAGACAATCCATCAATCGACTTATGCCAGCATATAACGATAAGCTTGAGGACTTTCTATCAAACGTATCATTACTATTTCTGATATCTACTGTTCTTGTGTGGACGAGCGGCGCGATAGCGCTGATTTTTATCTCAGACACGATTTTGTTTTGGCAAATAGCTCTCGGTATGCTTCTTACGGGCGCGCTTGGGCTGGGTGAGGTCAGTATCGGAATACCGCAGTCTCAGTTCAAATCAATAACCTATTCAATATTACTGTTCTTACGCACGATTGCATGTATTTTTTGTAGCTTAATTCTGATTTCGCTTGGATATGGTTGGGCGGGATTAGTGGTCGGTACCACCTTAGGGTTTGTGATTAGTAGCCTTCCCACAATGAAACTCATTGTGCGCGAGTCAAAAATCAAGAATCTGAATCAAGCGATAGTCCGGGAGATTGCTGTCTTCGGCTTGCCCTACGCCCTGGGGGGAGTTCTTGGTGCAATAACCGCAATGTCGGATCGATATATTATAGTTGCGCTAGTTGGGACGGATGCGGCAGGACTCTACTCAGCTTCTTTTGACCTAACAGTAAGAAGCCTCCAGGCCGTGCTCATAGCCATTAACCTCGCGGGCTCCCCATATATATACCGCGCATTTGAAGCGGGTGGGATCGAATCAGCTCAGCCGTTCCTAACGCGGCAAGCTCAACTACTGCTTGCTGTGGGGCTCCCAACTACAGCTGCTCTTTCCGTTCTGACCCCATGGATAACATCCTTGATGCTCGGAAAGCCATTTCAAGCATCTGCAGTCGAGTTGATGCCGTTGATTGCAATTACAACAATGATTTCTGCCTTTGAAACTCTGTATTTTGCGCTGTCGTTTTCCCTTTCGAAGCGCCTGAAATCTATGCTCGTTCTACAGGCGGTCCTTCTGCTAGTAAAAACGATTATAAGTTATACCTTCATCTCGAGCTTCGGTATTCAAGGTGCGGTCATTTCTTCGTTGGTATCCGCAACAATTTCTCTGCTATGTACAATTATTATTGGCAGGAGATTAGTGCATTTGCCTTTTGTGACAGCAGATATACTAAAATTTGGAGCGGCAACGTCAGTTCTGATTTGCATTCTATGGCCTGTGAGGCACGAAGTTGCAACCATAAGGGTAATGTCTTACGCTGCGGTTGCTTCGTTCGCGTATGCAGTTGTGGTCGTACTTTTAGACGCAGCAAATGCGCGCGCGATTACAAAAAGGTATATCAAACTAATTTACTGACATGCCGGAGAAGACTGCGTTTGGTCGACGATAGCGCTTGGACACTTCGAGATATCTCTTCCGTGGGAGGCGGTGTGGTGACTCCCTGATGCTGTCTGCGTTGGGGAGGCTCGGATGGGGCAGCCAGGGTTCTTCGGTCTGGATGAGCGCTATCAGCGTCTGTCGGAGAACGGCGGTCCGCTGGTGAAGCTCACGGCGCTGATCGCCTTCGAAGCGTTCCGGCCGAAGCTGGCTAGTCCTTAAAACGTTCGGATGGATCGAAGGGGCGCGCCCGCCCTAGGTGTTCAGTCCCGAAGTGAGATGGGTCGGATCGTATCTGAAGCGGCTTGGATCGTCTGCCCAGGCTCGGCAGGTCGCCTCGTATGGCGTGAGGCCGCGTAAGGTCCTGAGCCGGCGAGCGAAGTTGTCGGCATCCAGGAAGGCGGCGAGATGGTCCCGCAGCTGATCGTGGCTGTGGTCGTGGTAGCGCTTGACCGTCGCCTCCTTGAGGGTCCGGTTCATGCGCTCGACTTGGCCATTGGTCCACGGGTGGTTTGGCTTGGTGAGCCGATGCTCGATGTCGTGCGCCTGGCAGATCTGATCGAAGCGGTTGATGCGGTACAAGGCAGTCGGGCCGCGACGGTTCTTGGGCAGCTCAGCGAACTGGATGCCGTAGCACATCGGGAAGATGGCTCGACGGCTCTGGGGCGGCGCGCGAAGCCATGCGG
>NZ_PDHT01000084.1:0-4778 GCF_002917135.1 Methylobacterium sp. V23 | reverse complement strand
GACGATCCAAGCCGCTTCAGATACGATCCGACCCATCTCACTTCGGGACTGAACAGTTAGGCAGCACCTCTTCGGGGGAGAACCAAATGGTTGTTGCGGCCCAGGATAGCTCCTTCCCTCTAAGCGCCGGCATCCTGTTTGGGATCGGGTTGGGCGGCTTCTTCGACGGGATCGGGCTTCATCAAGTGTTGCAATGGCATCACATGCTCAGCAGTTGGTACCCCATCACCTCAGTCTCGAACCTTGAACTCAATACCTTATGGGACGGCGTCTTTCACAGCGCGACCTACGTGTTTGTTGTAATCGGCCTCTTCATTCTCTGGCGTACCGCACACCGGCAGCACATCTACTGGTCTAATAAGCTCCTCGTCGGAACACTCCTCGTTGGCTTTGGGCTGTTCAACCTCGTCGAAGGTGTGGTCGATCATCAGCTCCTAGGGTCTGTCGTCGCCTGAACTATGTGGCAGAGCATGCGTTTTGTCCGTCCTATCCGGGGAGGGACGATGCTGAGCGATGCACAATGGGCCGTTTTGGAGCCGCTGCTTGAGGTTTGTCGACCGAAGGCGAAGACGCCGCCTCAAGACCTGCGGCGCACGCTCTCGGCGATCCTATGGCGGCATCAGAACGGCGCCAAGTGGCGCGCCATCCCGCAAGACCTGGGGCCGTGGTGGCGGGCAGCGCAAATTTTCATTCGCTGGTCGCGCTGCGGTGTCTGGGAGCGTCTTCTCGCCCTTGTGCAGGAGCGCGGCGTTCGGCTCGGTATGGTGTTCCTCGACGGCACCAACATGCGCGCGCACCAGAAGGCAGCAGGTGCCGCCAAAAGGGGGGATCTGCAGCCGAGCGAGACGCTCGTGAAGCTGTTGGCCGATCACGTGGCGGCTATGGGACGAAAGCTTGCGTGATCGCTGACGGCGCAGGCCGCGCGATCGCCTTTCGGATTGCACCCGGACAGGCCCACGAACTGCCTTACGCGCAGCCCCTGCTCAAGTGCTTGCCGGGCGTGCCCCGATGGGTCGTGGCGGATCGGGGCTACTCCAGCCACCGCTTCCGCGAGCAGGTGCGCGAGGCCGGGGCAAAACCCGCCATCCCGTCCAAGTGCAACGAGGCTCCCGCGCGCTGCCCAGACTGGATCTACACCAACCGCAACATCGTCGAGCGGCTCTGGGCACGCCTCAAGGAGTGGCGAGCCGTTGCCTACGCGCTACGAAAAGACCGCCACCAGCTTCACCGGCGTCCTCTGCCTCGCCGCTGCCCTCGACCACCTCAAGTGACAACAGGCCCTAGGCGTGCACCACGTCAATGAACTCGTGCCGCGTGAGCAGTGGATTTACTGGGACATCGGCTTCCTCGCATGGGGCGTGGCCATGATCATCGGCGGCGGGCTACTGGTGAAGTTGGGGCGTTCCGAACAGGCGTTCACTCGGATGGGGATCTAAAACGGTGAAGGTCGGCCACCTCAACGTCGGGATCGGTGTTAGGAAGGGATTGCCGTGGCTCATGCTATCCGCGGCTCTGATCCTCGCAACAATGCCAGCATGGCGGCCTCTGATTTATGGGACCACGTTGACCCTCGACGACCTGCTCAACATGCGCTGCCTGTCAGGGTGATCCATCGCTCGCGGAGTCATGATCAGGAACTCTGGCGTGCGGCGTCCAGCACCTTCATGGATAGCCGAGGCGCCGTTGTGATGTTGAAGAAGCTGGATAACTGAGGCGCGCTCAGACCCCGAACACAAAGAGGGGCCGCTTTTACGAGCAGCCCCTCTATTGCCTGGCCGCGGTCGACAAGTGACCGCAACGACGTCGCTTTATGCGGCGCGGACCTCACGAGAGGCGAGCATCCAGGTCACCAGCGCGGACGACCGCGGCATAAGACAATTAGACCCTTGATCACCCTGTAGTTCGAAGGGCCGAATGGCTCGTAGCCCAAACTGCCGATGCATCCCGAGACGGGTAGGCTCCTGCACACACGCACTTCGGATCTGACCACTGTTGGCCATGTCGATGTTGTGCAGCCAAGTTCGGGCGCGAGGCTGACCGGCAGCCTATCAGGCCGCGGCCTTGTAGGGTGTTCCGGAGAGCGCGACGATGAGCTCGCCCTTCACGATTTCTGCACATTCGTTTGACACCTGACATGTGCCGGCCGCGCGATGACCACCCCCGCCGTAGGATAGGCAGAGCGCGCCGATGTCGACCTGTGAGCTGCGGTCCAGGATAGACTTGCCTATGGCGAAAACAGTGTTTTGTTTCTTCAAGCCCCACATCAGGTGGGCAGAGACATCACAATTAGGGAAGACCGCATAGACCGCGAAGCGATTGCCCGCGTAGATGACTTCTTCGCCCCGGAGATCGATGAGGGCGAGCTTACCATGCACCGACGTGCAGCGGTGAAGCTGAGCCGCGAACAACGCACTCTGGTCGTTGTACAGGCCGATGCGCTCCTTGACGTCGGGCAGAGCCAAGATCTCCGTAATTGTATGGTCCCGGCAGCGCTCGATCAGCTGCATCATGAGTTCGTAGTTCGAGATGCGGAAGTCGCGAAATCGGCCGAGCCCGGTACGTGAATCCATGAGGAAGTTGAGCAGCACCCACCCTTGCGGGTTGAGGATCTCCTCGCGGCTGAACTGCGCCGCGTCCGCCTTATCGACGGCGGACATCAGCTCCTCGCTGATATGCGGGAAGGATGAGGCACCGTAATGTCGATACACGACGCGGGCTGCGGAAGGCGCCGTGACGTCGATCACGTGGTTAGGGAAGTCTCGCCCAGCGTTGCGCGCGCTCTCGCTCGAATGATGGTCGAAGGCAAGATAGCACCCTTCGACGTAAGGCAAGTTCGTGATGATATCGCGTGCCGTGATCGGCACGATGCCGTCTTGCATGTCCTTAGGGTGAACAAACTTAATTTCGTCGATCAGATCAAGCTCACGCAACAGCATTCCGCATACTAGCCCGTCGAAATCACTCCGGGTCACAAGGCGAAACTTCTGGCTCGGCATCATGGGTCAATTCTCCAACTACCAGGAGGAGTGACCGCGAGTGCTAAAGGTAGGGTTACGGCTGCTGCTGTGATCTGGAGCTTGGTTAAATTTGCTTTGAGGCCTTCACGTCTGCAGGCCCGCCGCTGGTCATGGGTTTAGCACCCCGCGAGGTTGCAGACCTGAGGCTGAGGGAACATTGCCTTGCGGAATTGGTAGAAAACAGGCGTTATCAAACCGAAGGGCCGAACCATGCCGCAGATGTTTGACTGGATCTTCTTTGCGATCATGCTCCCTGTCCCCGCACTCCTGTACTGGGAGTGGCGTACCGATGCGCTCAGTCGGTTTACAGCGAGTCTTAAGTAGCTGATCGCGTAAGAAGTCTCGCTACGCAGGCTTTAACCCGTTCAAGCCAACATCGGCTTTGCCGCAAGCACGCTTCAAGGACAGCCTCGCGGCCGCGAAGCCGGTGGCGGGTGCTTGCGGGTTCAAGGTCGGCGACACGCTCCGGCGGGCCTTCCAGCGCCGCATAAGCATGACACCCGACGAGTATCAACGTCCCCACCCCTCACAGGCTAAACCGAAGGATGTCTAAGGCATGTAAAATCCTGAGCCTTGAATATTCATTTAAAAACAAATTGTAGAATGAATGGGCTTTCACTTAACGCTTAATAGGTGAAGGGCTAATCCGGTGGTAGATTCCCGTCCACCAAGCTGCCGGAAGCTGCCCTTCCCAGTATCTTCATTAGGTCGACACCGGCCGGTGGCCTACCTGGAAATGGATGTCCGCCTGGGTAGCACGCTAACGTCCTCTCGCGGCGCAGAACAGCTGCCGGCGCGAAACGAGAGCTTCTGCTGGCGCAGGTCGATTGCTGGTGTGGGCGTGCCCCGGGACAAGCTTGTGACTTGGCATGCGCACGAAGTGCCGCATTCCTCCGCGCAAACCTGCGTCCCACCTTCGTAGAGCGGGCTTGAAGGCCGGCATGGGCGTGCCCGTGGCGAGAAGCGCCGTCCAGCAGAGAGCGGAAACGAAAATCCAGACATGCAGAGCTTTACGAGCGGTGGGCAGCAGATTGCGGTGGAATGGTTTGCGGCTTCCGGCAGTCTCACAACAGGGCTGGGGTCATCATCAGCAAGACCGGCAGTGCTGCTCCTGCATGGTGCGGACGGTCTGACCTACGCTGACGGCTACCGCCTCGCCGCACGGACCATCGCAGCGTCAGGCTACCACGTCGCCTTCGTGCACTACCTTGACCGAACGGGTGACCAGCGCGTGGCTTATGCCCGACTGCGGCAGGACTTCCCACAATGGACAGAGACCATTCGCGATGCGGTGAGCTGGCTGGTTGATCAGCCTGGGGGCGATGCCAGAACGCTTGGCATTGTGGGCCTATCGCTCGGAGCGGCGCTGGCCTTCGCGATAGCGGCGGAGGAGCCACGTGTGCGAGCGATCGTTGACTACTCGGGCCCGCTGCCAGATGAGCTTGCCTGCCAGCGTCCACGGCTGCCACCAACCCTTATCCTGCACGGTGCTTCGGATCGCATCGTCCCCGTCTCCCATGCTCAAGCGATAGAGCGTTTGCTGCGGGAGCAGAGCACCCCGTATGAGATCAAGATCTACGAGGGGCAGGGCCACGGCCTCACGGGTGCCGCGCAATTCGATGCCGCGGCACGGGTCGCACGTTTCCTTGGACAGCACCTTCAGCAGGCGTCCTCCTGAAGCCGCGACCTATTAGGGCAGCCTGAGAGTCCTCTCTGATTGGGGTTCGTGAGGCAAGCATCTCCTCATCGATGTTCCTTGTC
>NZ_PDHT01000083.1:0-4784 GCF_002917135.1 Methylobacterium sp. V23 | reverse complement strand
CCCGGTATGCAGCGACCTCAGCTAAACTGATGCCACCACACCGCGGGACTGCACAGCTAGAGCGTTATCCAAGCGGCTTGAGACGGACGTCGGGTTGAAGGGTTGGACGGTGAAGAAGAGTGCTGATGTCCTCAGCTCTGTCCGTCGATCTTCGTAAACGTGTTGTAGTGGCCGTTGCAGCCTGGGCCTCGCGGCATCAAGCAGCCGAACGCTTCAGGGTTAGCCTTGCCAGCGCGAGCCGCTGTGTGGGCTGCAGCCGTCCCGTCGTTGTGGCGCTGCCCTGTAGAATCTACATTAAAGCGCATCCTTCCAGTCCGACGTGAAGCATGCGCCTTCAGACAATCAGATCAAAAATGATAATCGGCAGTTTCATCGAATGTTTGATCCGGTTTAACATGAAAACATATACTTTTATTATTTGTTGCGAATAACATAATCCTTAAACCATTCATAGGTCATTGCCAAACCTACCGGAAGTGTGATGCTTGGCTCCCAGCCCAAGCTTCGCATGCGGCTTGAGTCCATAAGTTTACGAGGGGTACCGTCAGGTTTTGTTCGATCCATTACAATATTTCCATCAAATTCGATCACATTCCTCAACATATTTGCTACATCATAAATCGATTGATCGGCTCCTGCACCACAGTTGATATGCTCCATTTCACTGTAGTGATTCATACAGTGTATCACACCACGGGCGAGATCTCGCACGTGCAGAAACTCTCGCTTTGGTGTTCCAGACCCCCAAATAGTGACCTCACTACTTCCGCTAATCTTCGCTTCATGGAATTTTCGCATAAGAGCGGGTATGACGTGGCCTGACATTAAATTAAAATTGTCTTTCTCACCATACAAATTGCATGGCATTACCGATATATAGTCGCGATTATATTGCTTTCGGTACGCTTGGCAAAGTTTAATGCCGGCAATTTTGGAGATTGCGTACCATTCATTTGTCGGTTCAAGGGGCCCAGTTAATAAAGCATCCTCACGAATTGGTTGCGGAGCGAACTTAGGGTAGATACATGAAGATCCAAGAAATATCAGCCTATTTATATCGGCCAAATGAGAGCCATGGATGACATTAGTTGCGAGAACTATATTATCATATAGAAAATCCGCCGGAAGAGTATCGTTCGCATAAATACCTCCAACTTTAGCCGCCGCGAAGATAACTATATCGGGGCGATTTCTGAACAGCCAACTTGTTACAGACGACTGATCACGCAAATCGAGATCGAAGCGATTCACCTTTAGGACATTTTCATCGCTGAGTTCTAGCGCTTCAACAATAGCAGAGCCTACCATACCATTGTGACCGGCAACCCAAATCTTACGTTTCATAAAAATGCTTCCTGGTTTTATCTCTCAATGGCGCGCTTAGAAAAATAGTCTGGCTTTCTGAACATTTCATCAAACTTCCTTGCAATTCTGTATGTCGTTAGCGCTGAATTAGAACTAGGGTGACATTGCGGGGAACAGCCGCATCAAGACGGCGCTCCGCATGGGTCGGCTGGCAACGATTAAGACGCTCTCCGGCTTCGACTTCTCCTTCCAGCAGTCGCTGGACCGCGACCTCATCCACACGCTCGCCCAGCTCGGCTTCATCGCCCGCTCCGAGGTGGTCCACCTGCGGGGCCTGCCTGGGACCGGCAAGAGCCATTTGGCCACGACTCTGGGCGTGGGGGCGGTGAAGGCCGGGCGCTGCGTCTACTTCTGCACCTGGCTGGCCTGCTGGCCCAGCTCTTCCGAGCCGAACGCGAGGGCCGCCTGCAGGAGCACATCCGCTTCTTCCGCCGGCCGGGGCTCCTGATCGTGGACAAGATCGGCTACCTGCCCGTCGTGCCGGGCGGCGGCAATCTGTTCTTGCAGCTCTTCAACGCCCGATACGAGCGGGGCGCCATGATCCTCACGTCCACTAGCGGCTTCGCCGAATGGGGCGAGGTCTTCGATGATCCCGTGCTCGCCACGGCGCTGCTGGGCCGGCTGCTCCACCATACCATTGTCGTGCATATCGAGGGCTCCAGCTACCGCTTACGCCAGCACGCCGAGCTGATGCTCGAGCACGTCCGCTCCAAGGCGATCATCGGCGCGCCGCTGCAGCCGCCACCGCCCCGCCGGCGCGGGCGCGGGCGGCCGCCCAAGTGGCCTGAACGGCGGAAATGAGGAGATTTACTGCGGCGCTTCTGGGGAGTTTTAGAGCGGCGTTGACACGGCACCACCTCCGGCAGCTCGATCCGCTCGGATACGCTCACGATCTCAGCGGGAAGATCGTTGTGCAGGGCGCCGCCGCAGCAGGTGCAGCGTTCCGCACGATGATCGGACGACGGCATCAGGATTTTCGCTTATACCGCGGCTATGGCTCTCGTGCCTGAACTTGGCACCGCCGGACTCGGCCTGCTCGCGTCGCTCCTTGCGATCGGTCGCGGGCGGCTTCGAAAACGTGCACGAAGTCTTCTCCGGGCGCTGCATCCGCAGCGAAAGCTCGATCAGCTCCTCGCAGCTAGACCGCTCAAGATTGCTTCGGCCCATCCCACGAAGGAATTAACAAAATCAGACCCGCGCAAGGGGTGGGTATTTACTAGGGCACGATGCCAATCAAATCGGCCGAAAGTCTCGCGACCGACGAGTAAAAGCTTGAAGCTGAGTACAAGCCGGTCGCTAGCGGACTCAAACGATCTCGATTTCAGGGAACGGAAAGATAAATTTGCCGCCCTTTGCGATGTATTCTTGCTCCCGCTGCAGAATGCTTTCCTTAAAATGCCACGGAAGAACGAGGAAGTAATCCGGCTCCATTGCGCGAGCTTCGGCTTCAGAGATAATTGGAATTCGCGTACCTGGAGTTTCGCAGCCGAATTTTTCAGTGTTTACTTCGGCGATCGCAGAAACTTCATTTGTGGTGACGCCGCAGAACTGGAGAGTCACATTGCCTTTAGTTGAAGCTCCATATCCGAGCACCTTCTTACCATCAGCGGCCAAGCTTTTCAGGAGCCGTACTAGGTCGGCTTTGTGACGGAAAACGCGATCCTCGAACTCTCGGAAGGGGCGCACTGTATTTAGACCCATCCGCTCTTCCTGGCCCAGAAGCCAGTCGATCACCGCGTGATTGGGCTCGCGAACAGACTTCTTCAAAGCGGCAGTAACCGCAAAACTGCCGCCGTTTATGCTATTCATCTGCACGTCGACAACTTTCATATCCGCAGCATCGAGAATCTTTTCGACAACGCTAAGCGAATAATACTCAAGATGCTCATGGCAAATAGTGTCATAAGAAGTTGTTCTAAGCATTGCAGGCATATAGCTTTGCTCAAAATGCCATAAACCATCTGGTGCGAGCACCGAAGCGATGTCGCGCGCAAAAGCGATTGGATTGTCAAGATCGTAGAACATCGAGATAGACGTTACTATCTTCGCCTGACGATCGGAAATTTTGCGGAAATTTGCCGCCGAGAAGAAGTCCGGGACTAATGCAATGTCATCCGGATAATATGACTTAAATTTCAAGCCAGTAGGGTCGATCCCGATCCGATTTATTCCAGCAGTTTTGTAAGCTTTAAGCGATGTCGCGTCGTTCGAGCCGATATCGAGAACGGTCTCTCCTGTACTCAAGTCAGCTATCTTTTCTAAAAAGCTGACTTTCTGGGTTAGATGTCGAACCATGGACGCATTCAGGCCCGATCGATAACCGTAATTATCACCGTACATTTCGCCTGCATCGTAGGTATGCGCTAGTTGGAGCAGACCGCTATCTGGGCACCAAACGAGGTCCAAGGGTCCAGCCGTAACGGGTTGCCCCGGCTTGGGAAACACACCTGTAAGCTCTTGCTCTCCGAGGTGGAGAACTGGAACCAAGTTCTTAGACCCGCTCACGCGGCATGCTTCCAATTTTGTATAGGCTCCGGTCACGATCTCTTCTCCGATTTCGGAATTTCAAGTTTTAGGCTAGATCTGGGTAGACTTCGGATTATAGGTCTGGCTGATCAACCACGACCGAAAAGAGGCGGCAATCCACGGTTCCCGCATCAAAATAATTTCATTTCTAATCAAAATTTTTTACTTGTCATAATTTAAATCATAAATTTAGATATATCGTCGATACGATTGATATTCAATATTTCTCTCACTCATTGCACTCGATATACTACCGAGAACGTTGTAAAATCTCATAAATCGAGTGCTTGTCTTCGATAACTCATAAAACCACAATTTGAATTTTCTCCACAAATTTGAGAAATCGCTCGCTAGAGAGCCGAAAAGCTTTGGCGACCAATCAGGATCGTAGTCGGCGTCCTCCTCGCGCTTACGGCTTCGCACACTTGAAGTTTTTAGGTCAAATATATGCTTCAGCGTCATACGCATGGGCAGATCAACAAAAGCGTTTGACATTCTGACGACAAACCGACTTCGATTCAGGAGAGGCAGGTCCGCGCGACCATGCGCGACACAGCTGCTTGCCGAGGGCCTTATTGTGTTCAGGAAAATCGTCGTGTTCCACCAGATCTAATTCAGCCACGGGGCTTGCCCAAGATCCCGTCCGTTTAAGGGGCTTGTACGGGATTGGCTAGCCGGGTTGGCAGTGATTCCCGAGGTGCGCTGAAATTTGACGCAATACGACCGCGAAGGTGGTGCTTTCCCAGTGACCGTGTGAGACGTCCATGCGCAACCGCTCTCGCCGTGGTAAACGAGGACGTAGCCGGGCCTTGTTATCACCGGTTCAAGTCGCGCTAGGTGTGCAGTCCCGCGGTGTGGTGGCATCAGTTTAGCTGAGGTCGCTGCATACCGGG
>NZ_PDHT01000082.1:0-5043 GCF_002917135.1 Methylobacterium sp. V23 | reverse complement strand
CACACTGCCAAAGACGCTTCACGCTGCCCTCTAACATCAAAGTGCCCAGGTAGTGCTAGGGGGAACAAGCAGGAAGTAGTTCTGGCAATCTCTGTGTTGGACCGCTGCCATTGCGTTCTATACCCCAATATGGGGGCGAACCTGTCGGATAGTGACCTCAACGCTTCAGCGCCGCACGAACCACGACACGATCTTAAGTTCAGTTGCAATCGAGGTCGGTGCAAAGAAAAGTTTACGGCGGGAAGGGATTCTCAGGATCGCGAACGAGCAACCAGCAGATAGGCGCGACAGGCAGGCAGTCGTGCCGCGAGCAGCACTTGCGTATGCCGCCATGAGCGATGGACGAACAGCAGAAACGCCAAGATAATGCCGGCGAAGCATACAGGTGGGCAGAAGCAGCATGGCAGTGTCTCTTGGCCAGGACAACAACCCAGTCTATACCCGGAGAATGCGAACCGATTGGACAGCTTTCTAGACTTGGCTTGTGCAATCGTAGAGCCGCGTAATATAATTATCAATTGAGAAGCATTGATTTTAACAGATGGTGGTATCTGATGATATTTCTCCATTCAGGGTTTAGAACTTCAAGCACCTTTATTTGGGACAGTATTAGAAGAGATAAAAAAACTATAGCCTATTATGAAATATTTCACGAGATTTTGTTTAGTTTAAAGATTGATTCGATACCTTCGTTTACACACGAAGGATGGATGTCCAAACATCCACCTGGGGCTGCCTATTTTTTAGAATACATTCCACTCATCCAGGAGAATGGTGGGGTGGACGGGTTTGATCCGTCTTTTAGTTATGAAAAATTCATTCCCGATGACGGACCTACAGGACAGATATCAGCTCTTGAAATAGCATATATTTCTAAACTAATCAGGAATGCAGAACATAAAGGTAAAATCCCAGTTCTTACCGCGACGCGAAGTCTCGGACGCGTTGCGGGTATAAAATTCGCAGCGCCTGGAACACATATAGTGCTTTATCGAAATGTATTCGAGCAATGGTGCTCTTTCTCACAGCAGCACGCAAATGGTAATGGCTATTTTGTAGATCGGGTAGACGATACAGTTAAGAATAATTTGCATGATCCGATAGTGCGTGAGATCTTTCAGCTGTTTCCTATGAAGACATCTTCTCTTGCAGACTCAAGCAATATCATGCGTTTTTTCCTTTTTCATCTATATCTTTATATTAATGCGGCGGCATCTGCAGATTTCATCCTAGATATAAATCGTGTCGCGACCGATAGATTATATAGGAATAGTGTCGAAGATTTATTTGCGGGCCAGAATATTAAATTAGATCTTTCAGATGCAAAAAATACAATCGGTTTTTGCTACAACAGTGAAATTGAATTTGAAAACTTCAAGCAAACAGTTGAGATTTATGGTTCGTCAATTATTGACAGATGCCAGTCCGCTCCTGGCCGAGAGTTTGGGAGGAAAGTCATATCGGATTTTCTTCGCGAGATGTCGCAATATTGCTATTTCACTAGAAGCTACGCCTCATTTGCTAGAATAACTCATGAAAAAAATTTGTCTTTGATAAAGAATGGAGAATTGTCCAAACAAGCGTGCGACGAACTTCAGGCTCAACTAGATGTCGCCCTTGCATCGCAGACTGAGGCTATCCACGCCAAAGCGGTCACGCAGGCCGAGGTTGAAGCATTGCTACGAACGCGCGACGAACTTCAGGCTCAACGAGATGCCGCCCTTGCATCGCAGACTGAGGCTATCCACGCCAAAGCGATCACGCAGGCCGAGGTTGAAGCATTGCTACGAACGCGCGACGAACTTCAGGCTCAACGAGATGCCGCCCTTGCATCGCAGACTGAGGCTATCCACGCCAAAGCGATCACGCAGGCCGAGGTTGAAGCATTGCTACGAACGCGCGACGAACTTCAGGCTCAACGAGATGCCGCCCTTGCATCGCAGACTGAGGCTATCCACGCCAAAGCGATCACGCAGGCCGAGGTTGAAGCATTGCTACGAACGCGCGACGAACTTCAGGCTCAACGAGATGCCGCCCTTGCATCGCAGGCCGAGGCTATTAGTCAAAGAAATATGCATGAGTATAGATGCTCTGTGCTTCTGCATTGGTTTGTGGCCTACAACGATTCAACGACCGCTTCTATGAGCTGGAAGCTGACCCGTCCGCTTCGCTGGATTGGATTGGGTAAGCCGCGGAGGCCTAAACGCCCGGACTTTCTGGAGATGTAAAGCCGGAACACGTGCAAGTTTTTCCTGCTGGCTTGTATTTCAATAATGACATAGAGACGGAATATTTGATTTAATAAGCCTTGCTATATGCTTGATCTCATCGTCTGATGGTGCGCACTTCGCTTAGGACTCAAAGGATGCGCACTCGCCTCAAAGCCGCCTGTAGCTTCCAGAACGACAAGAGCAACCGAAACACTGCTGAAGCGGCGCACGAGTACCTCCAGCCCCTTCGCTGCGATCCGACCCGATGCCGTCCCCCTCCCTTTGAAGGACCTCGAGCTTAACAATGGCATTTTGATCAAGCGAAGTTGGAGGCTCATGTGAGCAGGCAGAGCGGCAAGCTGTTGTCGCATCAGCGCACTTGCGCGTGCCCCTGGTGTTGTGGGATGCACTCACGATGATCGAGCCCTTGGCGAGACCCACCGTGTCCCTGTAGGGACACCGCGGCTGATGCAGACAGTTGTTTGTAATGCGCTGTGCCTCAGAGCCATTGGCGGCGAACGTCCGCGATCCCGGAGCTGAATGTGACGAACAAACGCGCGCTAATTAGTGGAATCACGGGTCAGGACGGCGCCTACCTAGCGCAACTTCTGCTAGGTAAGGGCTATTCCGTTCACGGAGTTGTTCGGCGCTCGAGCCACGCAGGCGTTTTCGATCACCGCCTTAAATGGCTTGGAATTCAGGACGACGTCGAGCTTCATGACGGCAATCTCCTCGACCTATCGAGCCTCGCGCGCATCGTGCAGGCGGTGCAGCCGGACGAGGTTTATAATCTCGCAGCTCAATCCTTTGTAACAGCTTCCTGGCAGCAACCTCTTCTGACTGGGCAGATCACAGGGCTCGGTGCCGTGAATATGCTTGAGTGCGTTCGCACTTTGAAACCAGGCGCTCGTTACTACCAAGCGTCGTCGTCGGAGATGTTCGGCCTCATCCAGGAGCAGATCCAGAGTGAGACGACGCCGTTCTATCCGCGTTCTCCGTATGGCGTCGCCAAGCTTTACGCTCATTGGATGACCATCAATTATCGCGAGAGCTTCAATCTTCATGCCTCCAACGGAATCCTGTTTAATCACGAATCACCGCTGCGCGGGGTGGAGTTCGTCACGCGTAAGGTCACTGATGGCGTAGCTCGGATTAAGCTCGGCCTTGCTAAGGAACTTCGTCTCGGCAACATCGATGCTAAGCGTGACTGGGGGCATGCAAAAGATTACGTCCGTGCGATGTGGATGATGCTTCAGCAGGATGCGCCTGATGATTATGTAATCGCGACCGGTCGCACTGTGACAGTCCGTGAAATGTGTGAGATTGCATTTCAGCACGTTGGACTAGCGAGCGCGGATCATTTGATAATCGACAAAGAGCTTTTCCGTCCGGCGGAAGTAGAGGTGCTGCTTGGAAATCCAACCAAGGCACAAGCTGCGTTTGGCTGGCATGCGGAGATTTCATTGGAAGCGATGATCCAAGAGATGGTCGAGGCTGACCTGAGGCGCCTCGGTGCAAAGTCGTGATCCTCGTCTGCCCGTGAAGCGAATACTTGTATCCGGCGCGGCAGGGTTTGTTGGCCGACACGCCATTAAAACGCTCTTGGAGACGGTGGGGCCTTCGGATCGCATCGTCGGGATTGGGCGAGGTAGTACGGCTACATCGCCTGACGGGGTCGTGTTCAAGTCCTTAGATCTACTCGATTCACAAGCTTTGTCGGGTTTCATTGCAGATTATCAACCAACTGACGTCATTCATCTGGCCGCGATTGCTTCCATAACGCAATCGGCTAACGCCCCAGGTGAGACGTGGCGAGTTAATCTGGTCGGTCTACTCAATCTGGCTGAGTCGATAGTTCGCTTTGCGCCGAAGGCAACGCTTCTATTCGTCAGTTCCGGAGAGGTTTACGGGCGCGCCTTCCTCTCTGGACAGCCTTTGACCGAGGAGGCCGTGCCGGAGCCCCAAGGCGCCTATGCCTGCTCGAAATGGTTTGGTGAGTCGCTCCTGGGCGATGTCTTGAAGCACGGGCACTTCATCGTCGTTCGTCCCTTCAATCATATCGGCCCCGGCCAGGATGAGCGGTTCGTCGTGCCGTCCTTCGCCGGGCAGATAGCTCGGATCGAAGCCGGTCTCGTTCCACCGGTGCTGGAGGTGGGCAATCTCGATGCGGCACGCGACTTTCTCCCCGTTTCCGACGTCGTACGAGCCTACGCCTCACTGATTGCGCAGAAGGCGGAAATCGAAAGCGGCACCGTGTTCAACGTGGCTTCGGGGCAGCCACGGAGCATCGCGAGTGTTCTCGAAGACTTGCGCCAGCATGCGCAGGTGCCATTCGAAGTCCGGATTGCGCCCGATCGGATGCGTCCGTCGGAAATTCCTGTCGCGGCAGGCGACGCGTCGCGACTTTCGGCAGCAACGGGGTGGGTCCCACACGAGGATTGGGGCAGGACCCTCTCCGATATCCTTGCTCAAGCCCGCACGAATTTGCGTGGCTAGACGCGCGAAAAGGCTGAATCGATGAGCAATTCCCCCAACCGGATTCACCCGATCATTCTCTGCGGCGGTTCGGGCACGCGGCTCTGGCCGGCGTCGCGCGAGAGCATGCCCAAGCAGTTCACGCCGCTGGTGGACCCCAAGACCTCAACCTTCCAGGCCACCGCCCAGCGCCTGAGCGATACCGGCGTCTTCGCGCGCCCGACCGTGCTCACCAGCATCGATGCGCGCTTCATCGTCGCCGAGCAGCTGCAGCAGGCCGGCATCGCGGCTGACATCATCCTTGAGCCCGAGCGGCGCGACTCCGCCGCAGCGGTGGCGGTCGCCACCCTGCACGCGG
>NZ_PDHT01000081.1:0-5347 GCF_002917135.1 Methylobacterium sp. V23 | reverse complement strand
GGCCACCAACTACCTGGCTGCCGTCTGCATCGCTGCTACCGTCAGCTACTGGTTATGAGTCCCGAGCCTAGGGAGGAGTGCGGCCGGACGGGGTTGTACGTGTTTTGCCAGATCCCGATCACAGTCTGTGCCTCCCTGAGCGAACAGAAAATCTCCTGCTTCGGGCATTCGTCTTTGAGCTTTGCTCGGAGATCTCGGCGTCCTTGCAGGCCAGGGCCAAACTCTTGCCCTGGGCCGTCTGTACCTCAATCTGGCGCAGCTTCAGCACCACCTGCTCCGCACCCGTCTTCTGACCTCGCCGCATGTCCGACTCCTTCGGTCCTGGCTGATCCTCTCAATCAGCACGGTCGAACGCCGGCCGGTCAAATCAGGGCGGATGGTCACTTCGCAAAGGCGCAAAAGCCCCAGTGTTTAGTCCGGCACTAAACCTCAAGCGCACAGTGACTAATCCAAATTTCCTAATTTGTTATTAAAATCTCATGTTATTCAGATACGGGATGGAGATTGCTCACTAGCGCAATTAGCTCGAAATCTGGGAGAGTGCGATGCCTGCCAATTTTACTGTAAACTTGGACGATCTGTCCTTCATCCTCGCGCAAATCAAAATTGCTGAGAGGCATGCGGCGGGCGAAAGCTTACAGGATATAATTGGGGCCGATTACGCGATCTTACCGCACGGCTTGAGGGCCGTCGATGGAAGCGAGAACAACCTGCTTCCCGGTGGCAATGAATTTGGCGCTGCAGACAACCCGTTCCCCCGTCTGCTGCCGCCCGAGTACATTACCAACACAAATTCGGGGTCATTTAGTCCCGGCGGGCCCACCTCAATCACCAACAACAACTACCAAAACGCCGGCAGCGTTGTCGATTCGAATCCGCGCACGATCAGCAACTTGATCTCGGATCAGACGAACACAAATCCGGCCGCGGTCGCCGCCTGGCATGCAAACCCATTGTCCATCGCGGCCTATCAGGATGCGCATAATGGCGCCTCGCCGCCGGACGACTACATCCCAACCAACGAAGAACTTTCATTCATTCCCAACATCTCACCAGACATTGGCCTGTCGCCCGGCTTCAATGGTTGGATGACGTTCTTTGGTCAGTTCTTCGACCATGGCCTTGATCTCGTGACCAAGGGCGGCAACGGCACCGTCTACATTCCCTTAAAGGATGACGACCCGCTCATCGCTGGAAACGACCACATCCTGGGGAACGCCGACGACCTGCCACCCCAATTGCGCTTCATGGCACTCTCGCGGGCAACGCCTACGACCGACGCAGCAGGGCAACCTTCTGCCACAAACACAACGACGGGTTGGATCGATCAGAATCAGACCTATACGTCGCACGCCTCGCATCAAGCCTTTCTTCGCGAATATAAATTTGGTCTGGATGGCAAAGCGGTCGCAACGGGACACCTCTTGGACGGTAAAAATCCAGACGGCACCTCCAACCACGCGATCGCTAACTGGGCTGAAGTCAAGCAAAATGCCAAAACGTACCTCGGTATCACGCTAACTGACAAAGACGTACTGAATGTTCCTCTTCTCCTGACGGATCAATATGGCGAACTCAAACGCGGACCGAACGGTTTTGCGCAGATCGCCATCGACACGAATGGCGCCGCTAATCCAGGAGGTGAAACCTACGTCGAGGGTGTAGCCGGTGGCCTGCCGGTCCCTGCCAATGCCATTCTCACAGGTCACGCATTCCTTGACGATATTGCGGCGACCGCAGCCCCCGTGGGTCGGCTCCCTGACGGTCGGACAGGAGCGTTAACAGCGGACAGTGACAACACGGTTGGCGATCATCTTACCGGTGTAGCCCCCGGTGAATACGACAACGAGTTACTCGATGCTCATTTCATTACCGGCGACGGCCGCGGCAACGAGAACATTGGTTTGACGGCTGTCCATACGATTTTCCACTCCGAACACAATCGGATCGTCGAAGCCAACAAGGACACAATCATCGCGTCGGGGGATCTAGCGTTTATCAATGAATGGCTACTGACACCCATTGCACAGGCAGAGATTCCGACCACCGCCGCGGGGATCGATGCACTGAATTGGGATGGCGAGCGCCTATTCCAGTCCGCGAAGTTCGCGACAGAGATGGAGTACCAGCACCTTGTTTTCGAGGAGTTCGCACGCAAGGTTCAGCCTAACGTCGACCCCTTTGTCTTTACCAACAGCCCCGATCTCGATCCCTCGATCGTGGCCGAATTCGCACACGTTGTGTATCGGTTCGGTCATTCGATGCTGACCGAAACCGTGTCTCGCCTGGACAAGGACCTGAACGGTGACGATGTCGGCCTCATCGAGGCTTTCCTCAATCCGTTGGAGTTTAAGGCGAGCGGAGCCTCCGTCGAGGAGCAGACTGGGGCGATCATCCGCGGGATGACGCGGCAGCTCGGCAACGAGATCGACGAGTTCGTCACCGACGCACTCCGTAACAACCTGCTCGGACTACCTCTTGACCTCCCCGCGTTGAACATGGCGCGTGCGCGCGAGCAGGGTGTTCCGTCGTTCAACCATGCCCGTGAGCAGTTCTATGAGGCGACGAGCGATGTTGCACTCAAGCCTTATGTGAGTTGGTCCGACTTCACCGCAAACATCAAAAATCCGCTCTCGATCGTCAGCTTCATTGCCGCTTATGGCACCCATACCAGCGTCACGTCAGCGACGACGCTGGAGGCCAAGCGTGACGCCGCAACGCTGCTTGTTCTTGGCAACTTCGATCTTGATGGAAACGGCCAAATTGATGCAAGTGAAACGGCGCCTGACGACCGGCTGGATTTCCTGAACCACACGGGGACTTGGGCTTCAACAGAGACTGGGTTGAACGATGTCGACTTCTGGATCGGAGGCCTCGCTGAATCGAAGATGGAATTCGGAGGCATGTTGGGCACAACCTTCAACTTTGTCTTCGAAAACCAGCTGGAGAAGCTCCAAAATGGCGATCGTTTCTACTACCTGAGCCGCACTCAGGGCCTAAATCTGCTCAACGAGCTGGAGAAGAACACCTTCTCCGAGCTGGTGATGCGAAACTCTGACTTGGGTGATCTTCACGCGACCCATCTTGCAGGCAACCTGTTCGACACCGTTGATTATACCCTTGAACTTGATCCACTCGTTAAGCAGATCACCGGCCTCAATGCAGATCAAAGCTTTAACCCAATCGGCAGCGCGGATCCAAAGAACCCAGACCCCGTTCAGCAGGCGCAAGTCCCCAAAGTAGTTCGAGTCGCACCGGGTGCTGATGTCGACCACGACGGTCAGGCCGATGGTGGCGTCCTGAAGTTCACCGGTGGTGAGCACGTGGTGCTTGGCGGGACCGAGGGTAACGACAGGCTTGTCGGTGACCGAGGCATCGATACGCTCTGGGGCGACGGCGGTAACGACTACCTCAATGCACAGAGTGAGTCTGACCAGGTCTTCGGCGGGGACGGCGATGATATCATCGTCGATCCGTTTGGCGACGACTTCCTTCGCGGAGACGAAGGCAATGATGTTATCAGTGCCGGACCTGGTCTCGACATTCTGTTCGGCGGTGGCGGCAAGGATTTCATCACTGGCAGCACCGACACGAAGGAGGTCTTTGCGGGCCGGGGCGACGACTTCGTCCTCGGAGGCAGCGCCGCCGACAATCTCATGGGCAACGAGGGCGACGACTGGATAGAGGGTGGCGAAGGCTTCGATGGCCTCTCAGGAGAGAACTCGCAGCTCTTCTTCAACAGCACCATCATCGGCCACGACGTACTTAATGGCCAAGGGAATGACACCGACTACGACGGTGAGGCCGGCGATGACATCATGTTCGAGGGGCCTGGTATCCAGCGCAACAACGGCATGGACGGCTTCGATTGGGCCATTCACAAGGATGACAAAAACGCCGCGAACTCCGACCTTGGGATCACGCCGTTTGATACTCGCCCCGCTCTGATCCTTCGCGACCGCTTCGACTCGGTCGAAGGCTTGTCAGGGTGGAACAAGAACGACACCCTGACGGGCGCTTCCAAGCTGATACTGGGGGAGAACTTCGACAACAGGCTCACCCAGGCCGGGGTGGACCGGATCGACGGGCTGCGAACTCTCCTGAATGCGCCAGTAGGCGGGCCCGACGATGTCGTGTTCGATCCAGCTGATGCTGGTAATGAAATCCTGCTGGGAGGCGCTGGCAGCGATGTGATCCGAGGCAATCTCGGTGACGACGTAATCGACGGTGACGCTTGGCTCAATGTGCGGATCGCGGTGCATGAGAATAAGGATGGGACGGGTAACATCCTAAAATCTGTCAACAGTCTGAATGCCATCAAGGGGGAGTTGCTGTCCGGAACGATCAACCCGGGCCAACTCCAGATTGTGCGAGAGATCGTCACCACGGGCGTTGCCAACACGGATGTTGACACCGCGGTCTTCGGTGACTCGCTCTCCAATTATGACTTCAGCCGGAACGCTGATGGCAGCATCACCGTTGTGCATGCCATCGTCAGTGCTGGGCTTGCCTCGGACGGAACGGACCGCCTGCGAAATATTGAGCAGCTGAAATTCTTGGACGGGACGTTCGCGGTCAAAGACCTCTTGCCGGTCACGCCCGTCAACAACGCACCGGGTACGGCGACTGATAGCAATGCGGTGAACAATCAAGTGCCGGAGAACGCCGCCACCGGTACGCTGGTGGGGCTGACGGCGGTGGCCGTCGACCCGGACGGCGACAGCACGATCTACACCCTGTTCGACGATGCGGGTGGACGCTTTGCCATCGACCCCTTCACCGGTGTGGTCAGCGTGGCCAACGGGGCCTTGCTCAACTTTGAAACCGCCAACAGCCATGTCGTGACAGTGCGGGCCACCGATGCCGGTGGGCTGTTCTCAGATACTAACTTCACCATCGGGGTCACCGATGTGAACGAAGCACCGGCTGCGGCGACCGACAGCAACACGGTGGCGGCCAACCAGGTGGCGGAGAACGCCGCCACCGGTACGCTGGTGGGGCTGACGGCGGTGGCCACCGACCCAGAGGGCGGCAGCGTGACCTACACGCTGTTCAACGATGCCGGTGGACGCTTTGCCATCGATGCCGTCACCGGTGTGGTTAGCGTAGCCAACGGGGCCTTGCTCGACTTCGAGACCGCCACCAGCCATGTCGTGACGGTGCGGGCCAGCGATGCCGGCGGGCTGTTTTCAGATACTAACTTCACCATTGGGGTCACCGATGTGGTGGAAGCCCCCGCCACTACAAGCTTTGTCGGCACACCAAACGCTGATGTGTTCGCGGTCCCGAACGCCTCGAACTGGACGATGGATGGTCTGGCGGGCAACGACACCCTCACAGGCGGAGG
>NZ_PDHT01000080.1:0-5449 GCF_002917135.1 Methylobacterium sp. V23 | reverse complement strand
CGCCATCGTGCTCCTGCTCTACCGGGCGGTGACCCGTCCGGTGCTGGCCCGGAT
The DNA here is from genome assembly GCF_002917135.1 of Methylobacterium sp. V23. Lineage (NCBI taxonomy): Bacteria > Pseudomonadati > Pseudomonadota > Alphaproteobacteria > Hyphomicrobiales > Methylobacteriaceae > Methylobacterium > Methylobacterium sp. V23. The sequence goes on along the minus strand of NZ_PDHT01000080.1, from coordinate 5,395 downwards.
CGAGGCGGTCCGCCGGGCCGCCAGCGCCGTCGGCCGGGGCGAGCTCGACACCCGCCTCTCGGTGGCCACCCGGGACGAGCTCGGCCTGCTGGTGGCGAACTTCAACCGCATGGCCGCCCGCCTCGCCCGGCGCGAGGGCCGGCTCGCCGCCGACCGCGCGGCACTGGAGGACACGGTGGCGGCCCGCACCCTCGACCTGCGCGCCGCCAATGCCCGGCTGGAGGCGGTGGATCGCTCCCGCCGGCGCTTCTTCGCCGATGTCAGCCACGAGCTGCGCACGCCCCTGACGGTCATCCTCGGCGAGTGCGACATCGCGGCCCGCTCGGCCGGGCGGCAGGTCGACGTCACCCCCGTCTTCGCCACCATCCGCAAGCGCGCCCTGCGCCTGAAGCGCCGGGTCGAGGACCTGCTGCGCGTGGCCCGCTCCGAATCCGGGCAGATCGAGCTCGACCGGCGCCCGGTGGGCGCGGGGGAGATCCTGGCGGAGGCCGTCGACGGCATGGCCTCCGAGGCCGCCCGCCGCCGCGTGGCGCTGAGCCTCGATCCGGCCGAGACCGACCCGATGCTGCTCGCCGACCGGGAATGGCTGCGCCAGGTGGTCGAGAGCCTGATCGACAACGCCCTGCGCCACGCCACCGGGCTCACCCGGGTGGTGGTCGCCCTGGCGCGGGCCGACGGGGGGCACGCCGTCGTGACGATCACCGACGACGGGCCGGGCTTCCCCGACCTCGGCGACGGCCTGTTCGAGCGCTTCCGCCGCGACAGTCCCACGGGCGAGGCCGGCTTCGGCATCGGACTGGCCCTGGCGCGCTGGGTCGTGGAGCGTCATGATGGCACCATCCGCCTCGGGGCGGGTCCGGGCGGGCGCGGTGCGCAGGTCGCCCTCGACCTGCCCGCGCTGCCCGCCAGCGACGCCGAGCATCCCCCCTCGCCTCACCCGACGGGCGCCCAGGAGACCGTGGCATGACGCGCGTACTGATCGTCGAGGATGACAGCGACATCCGCGCCATGCTCGCCCGCGGCCTCGAGGCGGAGGGCTTCTCCGTCGGCGTCGCCGGACGGGTCGACGACGCCCTCGCGGCCGCCCGCGCCGAGGCGCCGGAGGCGGTGGTTCTCGACATCACCCTGCCGGACGGCTCCGGCCACGACGTCTGCCGGTCCCTGCGCGAGGGCGGCTATCCGGGGCCTATTCTCTTCCTCTCCGCCCGGGACGAGGTCCGCGACCGCGCCGAGGGCCTGGCCCTTGGGGCCGATGACTACATCGTGAAGCCCTTCGTCTTCGACGAGCTCCTGGCCCGCCTCCAGACCCACCTGCTCCGCCGCAAAGCCTCGGAGGAGCCCCGCACCCTGGTCACGGCCGGCAAGCTGATGCTCGACCTCACCGTCCGGCAGGTGGGCTTCGCGGATGCGACGGCGCGCCTCACCCCGCGGGAGGCCGAGCTCCTCGCCCTGCTGATGGACAACGCCAACCACCCGGTCTCGCGGGGCGACATCTTCGACAAGCTCTGGGCCGGCCAGGGCGGCCTCTCGCTGAATGTCGTCGATGTCTACGTGGGTTACCTGCGGACCAAGCTGTCCGACTTCGTCCGCCTCGGCGGCCCGGTCATCGTCACGGTGCGGGGCCGGGGCTTCATGCTGGACCTGAAGGGACAGGATTTCCGGCACTGAAACGGGCACGCCGCGTTAACGCCGGTCGCGGATTCGCGGGGGTGGACGGGAGAAACCGGCAATTTAGCGCTTGAACTGCCGGGCCAAATTGTCGATACCAGCGCGGCGACAGAAATCACTGCGCCGTCAGTGTCTTACGATCTTCTTAGAGGCGATCGGGATGCTGCTGACGTTCAGAAGAAACTTTCAGGAGAAACACCATGACCTGGGCTGCCCCCATCGTTTCCGAGATCTGCGTCGGCATGGAAGTCACCAGCTACGAGTCGGCTGAGATCGACACCTTCAACTAAGTTTCGCCGAACCCGAGGGTCCCAAGGCAGCGTCGGTTCCACCATGCATGTCCTGATCCTCGGTTCAGCCGCGGGCGGCGGCCTTCCCCAGTGGAATTGCCGCTGCCCGATCTGCGCCCTCGCCCGCGAGGACGAGACCCGCGTCAGGCCGCGGACCCAGTCGAGCATCGCCGTCTCCCCCGATGGAGAGCGCTGGCTCCTGGTGAACGCCTCCCCCGATATCCGCCAGCAGCTGTTCGACAATCCTGCGATGCACCCGCGCACCGGATTGCGGCACTCGCCGATCCATGCGGTGCTGCTGACCAACGGCGACGTCGACCACGTCGCCGGCCTGCTGACCCTGCGCGAGGGCCAGCCCTTCACCCTCTACGGCACCGCCGGGATCCTCGATTCCGTCAACGCCAACCGGGTGTTCGACGTGATGGCGGCGGGCGTCGTCGCCCGCGAGCCGATCGCCCTCGACCGGCGCTTCGAGCCGGTGCCGGGCCTGCACGTCACCCTGTTCGCGGTCCCCGGCAAGGTGCCCCTGTGGCTCGAGGACGAGACCCTGGAGATCGGCGCCGAGACCGAGACCACGGTCGGTGCGATGATCGAGGCCGGCGGGCGTCGGCTCGCCTACATTCCGGGCTGCGCCCGCGTCACCGCGGATCTGAAGGCCCGCATCGCCGGGGTCGACGCCCTGCTGTTCGACGGGACCGTTCTCCTCGACGACGACATGATCCGCGCCGGTGTCGGCACCAAGACCGGCTGGCGCATGGGCCACGTGCCGATGACCGGCGCGGGCGGCTCCATCGCGGCCCTGTCCGACGTCGCGATCGGCCACCGCGTCTTCGTCCACATCAACAACACCAACCCGGTGCTGGTCGAAGCGTCCGACGCGCGGCGCGAGGTCGAGGCCGCGGGCTGGACCGTGGCCCATGACGGTTTGACGCTGACCCTTTCGTGAGGCGTCCATCTGGCAGTTTAGTGCCGACGACATACATTGTGTCCGATTGAATTGCGTCGGTGCGCCCGCGGCCTTCACGGGGCGCGGCGCGATTGATAAGAAAAGTTCCTAAAACCGCTCCACGCTGATCCGCGAGCCACGCCATGACCGCGCCCTTCCCCACCCCGAAGACCGACGAGGCCCAGCGCCTGCTCTCGCCCGAGGAGCTGGAGGCGGCCCTGCGCGACATCGGTGCGCGCCGCTACCACAACCTGCACCCGTTCCACCGCCTGCTGCACGACGGCAAGCTCAACAAGGATCAGGTCCGGGCCTGGGCGCTGAACCGCTACTACTACCAGGCGATGATCCCGGTGAAGGACGCCGCCGTGCTCGCCCGCATGACCGACGCGTCCCTGCGCCGGGTCTGGCGCCAGCGCATCGTCGACCATGACGGCGACGCGCCCGGCGACGGCGGCATCGAGCGCTGGCTCAAGCTCGCCGAGGGCGTGGGCTTTGCCCGCGACTACGTGGAATCGACCCACGGCATCCTGTCGGCCACCCGGTTCTCGGTCGATGCCTACGTGCACTTCGTCAAGGAGCGCTCGCTCCTCGAGGCGATCGCCTCCTCGCTGACCGAGATGTTCTCGCCGACCATCATCTCGGAACGGGTGGCCGGGATGCTGAAGAACTACGACTTCATCACCAAGGACACGCTGGCCTACTTCGACAAGCGCCTGACCCAGGCCCCGCGCGACGCGGACTTCGCCATCGCCTACGTCAAGGAGCACGCCACCACGCCGGCCCTGCAGCGCCAGGCGATGGACGCGCTGACGTTCAAGTGCAACGTGCTCTGGACCCAGCTCGACGCCCTCTACTTCGCCTACGTCGCCCCGGGCCTGATCCCGCCCGACGCCTGGACCCCCGGCACCGGGCTGGTGCCCGAGCCGGCGGTGTCGCAGGCGGCCGGGACCGGCACCCTCACGGCGCAGGACGTGCCGCGACTGCCCCGCGGCGTGCGCCTGCGCCACGACGCCGTGCGCAACCAGCACGTCCTCCTGGCGCCGGAGCGCACCTTCGATCTCGACGCCAACGCGGTGGCGGTGCTCGAACGGGTCGACGGGCAGCGCAGCGTGCGGGACATCGCCATCCTGCTGGGCGAGACATTCACGGCGGACCCCGCCGTGATCGAGGCCGACATCCTCGTGATGCTGAACGATCTGGCCACGAAACGGGTCCTAGAGCGATGAACGCGATCACGCCGAACGCCCCCACCCTGCCGGCCCCGGTCGGGCTCCTCGCGGAGCTCACCCACCGCTGTCCCCTGCGCTGTCCCTACTGCTCGAACCCGCTCGAACTCGACCGGCGCTCGGGCGAACTCGACACCGCGACCTGGCAGCGGGTGCTGACGGAGGCGGCGGGTCTCGGCGTGCTGCACGTCCACCTCTCGGGCGGCGAGCCGACGGCGCGCAACGACATCGTCGAGATCACCGCGACCTGCGCGAAACTGGGGCTGTATTCCAACCTCATCACCTCCGGGGTCGGGGGCGCCCTGCAGAAGCTCGACGCGCTCTACGACGCCGGCCTCGACCACGTGCAGCTCTCGGTGCAAGGCGTCGATGCGGCCAATGCCGAGAAGATCGGCGGTCTCAAGAACGCCCAGCCGCAGAAATTCGCCTTCGCCGAGCGGGTGACTCAGCTCGGCTTGCCGCTGACGCTGAATTCCGTGATCCACCGGGGCAACATCCACGAGGTCGAGGGCTTCATCGACCTCGCGGTGAAGCTCGGGGCCAAGCGCCTGGAAGTCGCCCACACCCAGTATTACGGCTGGGCCTACGTCAACCGCGCCGCCCTGATGCCGAACAAGGCCGAGGTCGATCGCTCGATCCGCATCGTCGAGGCCGCCCGCGAACGCCTGAAGGGCCAGCTCGTCATCGATCTCGTGGTGCCCGACTACTACGCCAAGTACCCGAAAGCTTGCGCCGGGGGCTGGGGCCGCAAGCTGATGAACGTCACGCCCCAGGGCAAGGTGCTGCCCTGCCACGCGGCCGAGACGATCCCGAACCTCGAATTCTGGTACGTGTCCGACCATTCGCTCGGCGACATCTGGGCAAATTCGCCGGCCTTCACGGCCTATCGCGGCACGGACTGGATGAAGGAGCCCTGCCGCTCCTGTGATCGGCGGGAGAAGGATTGGGGCGGCTGCCGCTGCCAGGCCTTGGCGCTCGCCGGGGATGCGGCGGCCACCGACCCGGCCTGCTCCCTCTCGCCGCTTCACGCCAAGGTGCGCGATCTCGCCACCGAGGAGGCGGCCGAGACGCCGCCCGACTACGTCTACCGGACCATCGGCAGTAACGTGCAGCCCAATGTGCGTACGCCGCTGAATGAGGAAGCGCCGCTTTGAAGCCCGTCACACTTGCCGCGTTCGTGATGCTCGCGGGCGCTCCCGCGCTCGCCCAGACCGCGCCCCCGGCGCCCGAGACGCCCGCCGTCACCAAGGCCAACACCGCGACCG